>WTIF01000203.1 GCA_011522845.1 Deltaproteobacteria bacterium | reverse complement strand
AAAGCGTAGTTTCTATGTCTGTTGTGGGTACTCCAAACCACTGACAGATGGAGGCACTGAGTTGATCTTGGGAGGTTGTTGGAATAATGCGGCCCTTGTTACGAGAGTAATCACCATCTCCTCCAGGCGCTAAGTTAGGCAAAGTTCCGAATAATTGACCGCCCTCGAGATTTCCAGAAGTATTGTTACCATCTCCGCCCATGACAATGTGGTTGGCTCCCCAAGCATGGTCGGTACCGTCTCCATTGTTAGTCAGAGTACGGCCAAAATCAGACATCGTAAAGGTAGTTACGTTATTGGCTAACCCTTTTTCTTCCAACGCCATCTGGAAATTCCAGAGATTAATACTAAGTTCCCGCAGAAGAGCAGGATGTTTTTTGTTTTGCCCTCCGTGTGTGTCGAACCCACCTAGTTCGACAAAGAATATTTGCCGGTTAAAATTATAGCTGTTCTTACCTAAGTATATCATTCTGGCGACTGCATCCAACTGAGAAGTTAATTTCCCTTTCACATTTTCCGATAGCCCAATATCAGAGCCATCATCTGCGTAGTCAGTGAACAATGGGTTCCCATATGGATCTTTGCGCGTGAAAAAACTGGAGTCGGAAACGGTGGCCCACTTGTCAGCCAAGTCAGTGACCACACTCTCCGAATTTTGCAACATCCCACCATAGTAGTCTCTCCATACATCTCCAGCAGGATAGTTTTTGTTGGTGAGGTTCAATTCAGAATCACTGACATCCAGCCCATCATTTTTTCCTGCCAAGGCTCTGAAAAGTACCTGCCTTCTCCTAGCTAATCTCATTGCGTTGGTTGCTCCTTCTTCCACCATTTTGTCGTACTTTGTTGGTGTCTTTGCTGAAAGAACTAGGGGGGTAGTGCTATCACCGATCAGCATGCGGTTATTGCCATAATATGAGATATTCAGCCCCAAAGGACTATTGACTCCTGACCAGAGATCCGCAATGCGACCTGCCCAACCAGAAGCGTTTAGTTGATCGGCAATACCTGTTTGCATAACTCGTCGCTGGTGGTTGTGTGCGAAAAGGAACTTGGGCAAATCAGCTGTTTTTTGAGCATCTGATAATGCGTGGCTCTTTGTGCCTTGGCTGACCGGCTTTACCAAGGCTCCAACATTGGACACAACAGATGCTTTTTTGTCCTCAACCAAGCGTGCTAACTCTGGCATAACAGCGTTTACTCCTAAAGCACCCTGTCCGCTGATATCCAGGCCACTAGGCTTATAGACACCTTTAAGATATGCAGTTGCGATATCTTCTTCTCCAGAACCACTTTGGTAGGGATTGCTCATTTTAGTTCCATCGTTCGGAATTGCAGGGATTGCTAAGTTGCTGTCTGCAACTCTCAGATTACTTTGCTCCCGGCTACTGAAACGAGTATCTTGGTAGTCAGAATTACTGAATGGAACCAGCATGTTATAGCTGTCGTTCCCTCCTTGAAGAAATATGCACACCATGGCTTTGTAGTCTGAAAAAGTCGGTGCGGCTGCATAGACAGTGTTTATTCCCCAAGGTAGCAATCCTCCTGTAGTCGCCAATCCTCCAGTGGCAAGTGCAGCTTTTAAAAAGTCTCTTCGTCGAAGTCTGTTTCTCATCTTTCCTCCCTATTTTTGAATCATGTAGTGTGAGGACGTCGCCAAGAAGCGATATACGTCTTCAATTGTCCCTAGAATGCTATCTCGATCACTACCTTTCGTGCGCAAGTCTGTCACGAAATACTCTGTGAAAGCGGTCCTCATTGCTGAGTTCATTGTTTTACCCAAGAGTTTCTCATCAATCTTATCTAGTAGTTTGTCGAATCCATTTAGCAGTCGCTGATATTTTACTGAATCGTCTGTGCCTTGGGCTGCACCTTGCCAGTTATGAAAATTTTTGCTGCTAGGATCAAAATCTAGAGACGCATCGTCTGGGAAAACAGCGCTGCGCAGAATCTCATACTCTTCATCAAAATTGATCAACAGTAATGGGTTATTGGCATGAGTTTTCCCACCCCCATACTGAGCGACTGTCTTGCCATCGGCTTCAATATGATTCTTGGAATTACTAACGATGTCGTAGACAAAATTATTTAACTGAGCCAGCATTAGGTCATTCTGCACCTGTAACTCCGGTGCAACTCGACTATTGAAATTGTTAGGGCTGAAGTCTGCGCCAAAAAAATTAAACTGGGAGAGTGATCGCATTGGTGCGTAGCCAAGGATTTTCTCAGGATCGTCTATCCAATAAAGGTCATCAACACTCTGGTTGTAAGCTTTCCAGCCATCTAATGGTTCGACATGTGTTGCACGCAACAACTGGGTAATCGCTAACACTGGTTCCTTAGCTTTGCCAAAATCGGCATTTGTTTGGTAGGCCGACCCTCTTGCTTCATCATGGGTGAGGATCTTCTTAATCACTGACTTCATATCTCCTTTAACTCCACTGCCGTTGTCGTTAAACACCTGCGCCACATCTGCGACATACTGTGCACTTGGATTGGATGTGACTAGGTTCTTGATCAGGTGCTTGCTGACAAAAGGACCTACGTTCGAGTGCTGGAAAATCACATCTAATGCTGCATCCAGTCCACTTGGATTCCCTAAACTGTCTGTAGTATTTAGGGCAAAGGTAGTTCCTAAGACGGTGACTAGGCCATCTTCGTCAGAAACATTGTCTGAGTCATTGTCATAGTACGCATCCAGTTCGTCTTCGTGAAAGTATGGAGTGAATTCCATGGCTTGAGTGTAGTCACCCTGGGTTGTCCCTACCCTGCCAAAAGAGTCATTATCATTGTAGCTGCCCATTACTGTCTTATTGCCGACAAGGTCCCAGCCTGTGAAAACTTTTGCCAATTCTTCGGTGTCTTCCTGAGTGTAGGTAGGTACCAGAGTCCCATTATCAGGATAGGTTGAGGGGTTGTGGTCAGCGTTGGGCGAACCTTCAAGGTTCAATTCGTAGAGCCCAATACTGAAAATCTGCATTACCTCGCGAGCAAAGTTTTCATCAGGACGGATACTCTCTGCCTTATTAGCTTTACGGTTGCCCTGATGGGAGAGGAAAATGCCCATTGTAGGGCTTCTTGCGACATCACCGAGTAAATTCCTGTAATTGCCTAGCGCGTGTTTTGCCAGTAGATCGTAATAATATGCTAATGCTTCTGCTCGTCTATCCAAAGGTGGTTCGCGGTGAGAAGCGACCAAAAGTTGGCTCAAGGCATAAGCGACTCTCTGCCTCAACTGATCCTTACCCAAATCTGGGTATCCCGGATTGCCCAGCGCATTATCCCACCATGCGGCCATCTGGTACTTGATTACTTGAAAATCTGCTCTTTTGTTAAAGATTACATAGCCCGGACTGGTTGAAGAATCTTTGGTTTCTGCGGAGTCATCTTTCTCATGATACCACTTGGTATTAGGCTCAACTTGCTTGGCGATTTGAATCGTACGCTCCAGATGAGTTGGCCAATTGTCTGAGGTGCTGTCGTAGGCCGAACCCATGTTGAACTGATGACCAATCCAACCTTCTATACCCATGGTTCCCACTTCTGCCAAACTCTGATTATCTGAACCAAAAGTTGCCTGGGTAAGCAGGCGGAAATGATCTTGGGGATTATCAGAAGAATTATTTTCGATGACATGTATTTTGTCCGATT
>WTIF01000396.1:13110-14308 GCA_011522845.1 Deltaproteobacteria bacterium | reverse complement strand
CATTGCTGGAGATTTCTCCGAATACGCTTTAACTTGGAGTGAGTCACCACTGACCACCTCACCTTGACTTAACCGTAAGCTCAAACCATCGGCGAGTTCTAGTGCATCACCAGCTCGATAGTTGAATTTGTTGATGCGGAATTCCCCAGTTCTGCCAAGCTCGTCTTCCCATGCCAGTACCACGTCGTTTTCACCTGGTATGACTCCAGCCTGAATAACCTGTATCGTGAAAGTATTGTCCTCGGTTCCAGTGTAATCACCTGTGACTTCTGTAATCGGTGTCGAACTCATCAGATCTTCACCAAGAGCTGTGTCTTCCAGTGTGCGTCGACGCATCACTCCTTCCCACTCAGCGGTCTCATCATACTTGTTGCTGAAATCCAGAATCGGAGCATTTTCTTCACTACTCTCGAGTTTCACTTCGATCTGAATCGCTCCCGCAGCTCCTTTTCGCTCACTGGTTAGCAACAACCGGAAGGGCTTATCTCCGTAGGTTTCTGCTACAAAAGCTTCCACTTCAGCTCCCGAGTCGTTGATCGCGTCACGAATACCTTCTAAAGTGTTGTTTTCTTCAGTGATATTGACGAATATTGGAGTATCCCCATCTTCTTCACCAACTTGGATCTTGATCACACCTGTTCCGAAGACTGCATCCTCACTTTCAAATCCTGGTGAATTCAGTTGGTGTGCGGTAGCAATCGAATCAATAGAAATCGTTGTCTTGCCAGGATCTGCAGAAGCTCCTCCAGTCACAGTCACTATATCTGGCTTGCTAGAAGTGATCTTCTTAGCCTCCCAAATATCTTTTCGGTCTAGCGAATCAACTGTGTCTTTGAGCTTGTTGATTTCCGTTTGCAGCGCAGCCCAGGCATCTACTTGCTGGAGCTTTTCTTCCTTGCGTTGCTCTACCGGCTGTAACCGGCGTTTTTCAATCTTGATGAATCGGTCAATGATTTCAGAGGTGTTGAGCTTTGAGCCCAATCCCATGACCGCATTCGGGTTCATCTCTGCCAAGAGACCTCCCTAATTTGTCTGGGTAAGGTTGTCAGTAGCCGCTGGCTCTGACAGGTGTCGCATCGTGCGACTGATTGTGGGCTCATTCGGTACTCGCTGTCAACTACTCTTGCATGGGTGAATTCTCACCGGCTTAGTTTAAGATATTGTTTCTGCATCAGGTGCGCTCCAACAAGGTCAGAAC
>WTIF01000396.1:0-13010 GCA_011522845.1 Deltaproteobacteria bacterium | reverse complement strand
AAGGCATCTTGCGCTGACTCTACATCCAACACTTCGATATCATTCAAGCTGCGGAACTGGCTATCATTGTCAATATTCCGTGCTAGTTTGGTTGGACTAATGCTCTGGATAGAGATCTTGCGCTGCTGTCCTTCACTGGGTCCGACCTGAAAGGCCAAAGATCGCTGAGAGACATGCACGTAGCCGTCGATGTCCTCCCCAACCATTGTGCCGCGTTCCATCTGGCGTAGCAGGGTTCCAGCAATTTTATTTTCGCGGCGGTTGAAGACTTCATAAATAATGTCATCTGGTTCCCCACCATAGCGAACTGTAACGCCTTCTGCGACTGTACCAGGAGCTGCACTCAATAACTGCCCACGTCCAACAGCCGGCTCTCCACCATCAAATTCAGGGTTGCCTCCGATGGTTCCTTCAACGTCTCGTCCAGGGATAGCAGTCACTGCCTTATTGGCTGGTGTATCCATATCGAAGAAATCGTCAATCTCTGTGGTGACCGTAAAGGTTGGTTCGCTACCATACTCTCGATGACGAATGACAATCACTTCTTCATTAGCAAGCTTGTTGAACTCACTGAGAATTTCCTCGCTGGGATACTGCTCCAGCTTGTTCAACACATCTTCTAAGTTATTGAAGTCAGAGAGGGTTTCACCTAGTGTATCCAGTGGCTTGTAGACCATGACTTCGAGATTTAGACCGGCTTGATCAATCTGGCGTTGCATTTCGTTGGCAACAAGTTGCTGCAGAGCCAGTTCTGTTTTTTCCTTGAACCCAGGCTCTCGACTTGTGTTGGCTGCCTGTAGCAAACGCTCTACATCTCGGTAGAGATCCAAGTTGTCTCGAACATTGACTTCTACAGTCCGACCACCCTCACTGATGACGAAGGACTTGTAGATGTCTTCCATGGCCAAGGTATTTTCTGCTACCGCCATTGACCGGGTCGCAGGCTGAGTGATATTGATCTTGTAGCCTTCAGCTGGAGAAGCTTTTGTAAATTCCTTGGCTTCCACGAAGTCCATTCCATCGCCCACTGCAACACCGCTGACGGAGTTGCTGCCATCTAACAAAGTACGGGTTCCAAACTGAGTATTTTTGGAGATGTTGCTCAAGGTCACCAAGAGATTTTCAATTTCACCCTGATTGGCCTGCAACATCTTCTCATCGTTGGTTGCTTCGTTGGCGGAGTGTACTGCAAGTTGGCGGAGATTAATGAGAATGGAGCTAACTTCACTCAGAGCACCTTCAGTGGTCTGAATCATAGAGATGGAAGTTTCGGAATTTCGAATCGATTGTTCCAGGCCAGTAATTTGCGCCTTCATCTGCTCTGAAATCACCAGTTCTGCTGGGCCGTCAGCTGCTCTGTTCAACCGACGCCCTGAGGAGAGGCGCTCTAGGTTGCGGCTGAGTTCTTTCTCGGTATGATTCAGATGGCGCAAGGCGTTTAGTGCTGCGACGTTTGAATTGACCCGAAGTGCCATTGAGATTCCTGACTCAAAAAGGGAACGACGAAAACGAAATCCATTTGCGGTTATTATCGACGCCAGAGAAAATTTCTTTAGCGTTTTTTGGCCCGGCGCTTCCGATGCACTGAATGCCTGATGAACATATCGACCAGTGCTTGGATTTCTTTAGTCTTTTTTTCTTCTCTCAGATTCTTTTGTTTCCCAGACGATGCCACCTGCTGAATTGTCTCAGTTACAGAACGCCTTGCTCACCTGGTTTGTAGAGCACCAACGAGATCTCCCCTGGCGGAAAAACTATCCAGCTTACGGAGTCTGGATCTCTGAGATGATGCTACAGCAGACCCGGGTGGCAACCGTTCTTGACTACTATGAACGCTGGATGAAAGCTCTGCCAAGTATCCCATCTGTAGCCGCAGCAGACGAAGCCACGATTCTCAAACTCTGGGAAGGTCTTGGTTACTACGCACGGGCTCGCAATATTCATCGGGCAGCCAAACAAATCTGTGAACAGCACTCGGGTGAATTTCCCAATGACTATGACGCCATTCGGCAGCTTCCCGGGATTGGGCCCTACACCGCTGGAGCGATTGCCAGCATTGCTTTTGAGCAAGATCGCCCCGTTGTTGATGGCAACGTGATTCGTGTACTTTGTCGGTTGCTCAACCTAGATGCTGATCCAAAAGCTGGCTCCACCCAAAAAAAACTTTGGCAAGTGGCCACTGATTGGCTTCCAAGCGGACATGCCCGCAACTTCAACCAAGGATTAATGGAGTTGGGAGCAACAGTCTGTCACGTCCAGCAGCCAAGTTGTTTGCTCTGTCCGATACAACCTCACTGCCAAGCATATGTTCACCAGACCACAGAAACGGTTCCACGTCGTACTCAACGGAAAGCACCCACTCCTGTAACGAAAGCTGTGCTTGTACTCGTGTGCGAGAATCAAGTACTACTGCGACGCCCAGAACAAGGTTTGATGCAGGGTCTTTGGACATTTCCAGAGACCCTTGTAAAAGAGGAAGAACCCTTGGTCGAGCTGCAGACTGCATGGCAACTCTGTAATCGACCCAACTTCCAACTACAAACAAGTTGGCCTACTTTGACTCATGCCTACACAACTTTCCTAGCGACCCTGCATCCTTTTTATTGTACGCTGACATCTATTCGGGCTGATTTTCCATTAGAGGCAGAGGAACAGTGGCATCCTCTGGAAAGTCTGCCAAAACTTGCCATGGCCAAAGCGCACGGACACCTACGCCAACGCCTGCTGAATCAAAATAATCAGGATTCTCCATGACATTTCTGGAGCTACACCAGCAACTGGAAGAGAAAGGATTTCGGCTACGCTGGGAACGTGGTAGCCAACGTACTTATTACAAGGAGAAAGCAAAGTGGCTCATTCGTCTAGACTACCGATCCAAGCAAAGTGTCCCCAAGGGTATCGAACGATATCTGTTAGATCTACTGATTCGAGAAGACCATGCTTGATCTCCCCTATAGTCTGATCATCGAAGCTACTGAAGATCCAATCATCTTTGGATTTTTCTCAGAGGAACTCTCCGGATTCACAGGAGTAGGACACTCAATTGAAGACTGCCTGTATAAGGCACGCTGGGGAATGCAGGATCACGTCGCCCTATTGCGCGACCAGGGGCTCCCTGTTCCACCCGAAAACCCAGATCCTCAGGTGTTGATTCGCAATGAAACACCACAACTGCTGGCCTAATCGAGCCGCATTTTAAAAAATCATAGATGGCACAATTGAAACGTTTCTTTCGAAAACCGACGCTGACCAGCCTCTCTAAAACCTGCGGCTGAGCGGCTAAACTCAACCCGGTCGGGTTGAAAAACCTGCTCTCTTCCTTGCCGCAGCAAGCTGATCCAAATCTGCTGGTTGGTTTTGAAACGAGTGATGACGCTGGGGTCTATCAACTCAACGATACCCAAGCGATAGTCACCACAGCTGACTTTATCACTCCGCCCGCCGATGATCCGCGACTCTTCGGTCAGATTGCTGCAGCAAACGCCCTCAGTGACGTGTATGCGATGGGGGGACGGCCACTCACGTGCTTGAACCTGCTGGCTTTCCCGGCCAACAAACTGGGACAAGAGATCCTGCATGGCATTATTGCGGGGGCTGCAGAAAAAATTTTGGAAGCTGGAGCTGTGTTAGCAGGGGGGCATAGTATTGAGGATGAAGAACCCAAGTTTGGCTTGGCAGTTACCGGGATGGTTCATCCCCAAAAAATCTGGAGGAATAACGGAGCGCAGGTCGGCGATGCACTGCTACTAACCAAGCCTCTGGGTAGCGGCGTTTTACTGAATGCCAATCTGAAGGGCTGGGTCAGTCAGGAAGCAATCGAAGAGTGCTTTCGGCAGTTGGCAACACTCAATCGGGTGGCTGCCGAGACACTCCAAGCCTTTAATGTTCATGCAGCAACCGACATCACTGGATTTGGGCTTGCCGGCCATGCATTGGAGATCGCTCAAGGCTCTAAGGTGACAATCGAAATCGAGACCCAAAACTTACCTTGGCTACCAGAAGCGGCAGCCATGTATGAACGTGGGATGACCACAGGGACTAACCAAGCGAATCGCAAACTGGTGGAGGATGATGTTGAATTTCCAGCTCAGCAAGTGATGCAGGAGCTGCTGGTTGACCCACAAACCAGTGGAGGTTTATTGGTTAGCCTGCCCGCCGAAGAAGCAGAAATCGCTCTCAATAAGCTCCACGAAGCTGGAGTGCCAAACGCCTGCTTGATCGGACAGGTCATCCCCAGAGGTAACACGGGAATTCGATTTTTTTAATTGGAGTAATATCTCCGTCTGAAGCCAAAGTATTCATCAAGCAACAAAGTTTTTGTTTTTCACGAACAACAAGTGAACCTCCATTCAGAGAGCCTCACAATGAAAATCATGCTGAAACCCTTCGCAATGCTACGAGAATCCTTGCCACCTGAAGCGAAAAACCAGGAATTGGCAGCTGGAAGTACCGTTGCTGATCTACTTGCGAAATTACAGCATAACCACCCCACGCTGAAGCCAGTGCTCCAGTGCACGAGAGTCGCTTACCGAGATACGTATTTGGTTGCTGATGAAATCTTGGAAGAAGGAGGAGAGTATGCTTTGATTCCGCCAGTGAGTGGCGGTTGAGAGGGGGAGGAAGGTGCCGACCTTGTTGACGGCACCTGAAAGATGATCAGCGCTTGGAGAACTGATAGCTTTTGCGAGCTCCAGGTCGTCCGTATTTTTTACGTTCTACCGCTCGAGCGTCGCGTGTCAGGAAGCCTTCTTTCTTCAGTTGAGGACGTAGCTCTTCACTTGCTTCCAGTAGGGCGCGTGAAATGCCATGCTTGATGGCACCCGCCTGTCCTGACAAACCACCGCCACTAACGTTAATGAAAATGTCAAACTGGTCGCTGTTTTCAGTCAGTTCCAAAGGCTGTCGAACCACCATTTGTAGAGTGCTTCGGCCGAAGTACTGAGCGAGGGGAACTTTGTTGACCAGAATGTTGCCTGTACCCGGTCGCAGATAGACACGAGCAATGGAGGATTTTCGACGGCCAGTGCCGTAGTACTGCACGATTGCGTTCATAAACGACTCAAATTTCTAACGGTTTGGGTTGCTGAGCCAGATGGGGATGGGCCGATCCTGCATAGACCTTGAGGCGGCGCAACATTCCACGGTTGAGGGCATTTTTGGCCATCATTCCTTTGACGGCTCGCTCAATCAAGGTTTCTGGCTTGCGGGCTTGTAATTCTTCGAAACGCGCAGACTTGATTCCACCTGGATAGCCCGTGTGATGATAGTAAATCTTCTTCATGCTTTTCTGACCGGTCACCTGGATTTTTTCTGCGTTGACCACGATCACGAAGTCCCCGACATCACTGTGTGGAGCGAACACGGCTTTGTGCTTGCCACGCAGTGCACGGGCAATCTGTGTAGCCACTCGTCCTAGGGTTTTTCCCTCGGCATCGACGATCCACCAGTTGCGCGGATGCTTGTCACCGGCCACGTCTTCTTTGCGTACGAACGGAGTCCTCATAACTTTCATCTCAAACGGAAACGGCGGCTTCCCGCAGTTCTCTCAGGAGAGCCAGAATATTTGGTAAACTTGGAATAATATGGAAGCTTGGCTACGAATGCAAGGATTTTTGTACTAAGCAGCCGTACTTTGCAGCATTTCTGCTCCGATTACTACGTTGCGTCCGGCTTCCTTACCCTGGTAAAGGCATTCATCTGCCCGCTTGAGCAACATATCTACGTTTTCAGCATCGAAGGGATAGGTGGCAACCCCGAAAGTTGCAGTCAGATTGCCCGACGGTTGCTGTTCCTGGTAGGGGATCTCTTCTTCCTCCACTGCCTGGCGCAATTTTTCAGCAATCTTGAGGGCTGCTGGCTTATCACATTTCGGCAGGAGCACAACGAATTCTTCCCCACCGAAGCGAGCCGCTAGGTCACCACGTCGCACACTACGTTTGAGGATTGCCGCAATCGAAGCCAACACAACGTCTCCCATCTGGTGACCGTGAGTGTCATTATAGTGTTTGAAGTTGTCAACATCAGTGATGATTAACGAGAAGGGCTGACGCTCCTCCGGGTACAGCGTGACCAGCGCATCCAGAAACTCATCCATACGCCGTCGATTGGCCAGGTTGGTCAGCCGGTCGGTGTCAGCCGCGTGCTCCACCTGCTCTAGTTCTCGTTGCCGATAATAGGCCACCTTGAAAGCAGAAAGCTTGTGCCGTAGATCGAAAGTCGAGTAGGGGCGACCAAGAAAATCCCCAATGCCCATTTGAGCGAGCTTCTCGCGATTGCTTTCATCGTTGCACCACTCACTGACCGCAAAAACAGGACAGTTGTGCAAGCCCACCGACTCACCGAGGGCTTCGAGTAACTCCTGTTCGTCATGGTAGTCATGGTCATAAAGTGGATCAAGAATGATCAAATCAAAGCGCCGCTCAGCTGGAGTCTCAATGAATTCCTTGGGGCTGGCGTATTCAACGATTTTCATTTCTTTCCAAAGTGTACTCAGGGTACCTCGGATCACTCTTCGCTCACGGCTGTCGATATCCACAATCGCAATGCAAGGTGGCGTGGCATTTCCTTGAGGACGAGCATTCCGTCGCAATTTAGCCTGGGCTTCTGTGATCCGCAGTTTTTCTGCAAGAATACTGGCAAAGCTGAGGTAAATTGCTGGAATGTGGCTCATCTCTTCGGCCACACGAAACACATCATTCGGGAATGCAAGCACACGGGAGTCAACCTCGGCAGTGACGGTCATGGTGCGAGCTTCCGGCGAGAGAATTGCCTGCTCTCCAACTACATCTCCCGGTGATTCCAGACGAGAAATGAATTCCCCCTGCGAGGTGACCATCAGCGAACCATGGAGCAGGATGTACATTTCGGGGGGGTCCTTGTCACCCTCGTGCACCAGCTGCTCATCCTGAGACAACATCACAAGTTGTGACAGGCGCAGCATTTCCAGCAGCAGGTTCATCGGAATCTTGCGGAAGTAGCGACGATCTTTGATTGCCTCAGCGAACAAGTACAGTTCCGTATGCTCTTCCTGGCGCAACATCGGTATGCGGTTCATGCGATACTCAAAAATCTAGGAACAGGTCTTACACAGAAAGATGAAAAAAATGAAAAAACATGCCACGATTTCAAACTAATCGCAAACCCTTGGAGACAAAATTATGCTTTCAACAGCCGGATTGCTGATTGCCCCAGGATTGATGTGGGGATGGCTGTTCTATCGTCTACACCGTTACCAACGGGCTAGTTTACGCCGATTGGCCGCGCTATTCGTCGGTGGAATGTGCTGTGGGCTGATTGCCCTGTTGCTTAATCACAGCGTTGAAAAGTACACACTTTTTTGGCCTGGAGCCGAGGAAACCTTCCTGTGGATGGATCGAGACTGGCCGCTCTATAAGGCTGGTTTCTGGATGCTAGTAGGATTTAACGAGGAAACCGCCAAGCTACTTGTACTGTTGTTGCTCAGCTTTCCCACTCGGCATCTGCGTGAGCCCTTTGACGGCATCCTACACGGTGCAGTAGTTGCGCTAGGTTTTGCGACGTTAGAAAATGGCTTCTATCTTCAGCAGTACGGAGTGGGCGTTGTGGCAACTCGAACTGTGGTCACCCTTCCAGCTCACGCCTTCATGAGTGTGCCCTTGGGTTACTTTGTTGCCAAAGCTCGCCTTCGTCAACTTCAGGGAGCAGATGCTGCAGCCGTCACTCGCTTATTGCTGGGAGGTTGGCTGATTGCTGCTGTGCTCCACGGAACTTATGATCTCCTGCTCTCTTTCGGCTTCTCCAAGTGGGCCTACGCACAGATTGCGCTGATGGGACTTTTCAGTCTATGGCTGGGGGTCAGCAACTGGCGCCACTCTGCGTACCTGCCAAATCTGCACAAGTCTCAGCCGAGCAATCGCTGGTTAGCTTTCCTGCTGGGAAGTCGCTCTTGATGAAGTGGAAGACTTAGGTGGCCAGGGAATGAAAGCACTCGTTCGCTCAACATAATCCCGATACTCTGGCTTGGCGTCCACCAGTGTGCGCTCCAGCAGCCGAACTCCTGAAACCTGAATGATCAGACCAGTCATCAACAGAGGACCAATCATTGGCCAGTAGCTCCCACTGGCCACACTGAGCAATCCATAGCCCCACCAGACTGCAGCATCGCCAAAGTAGTTTGGATGACGCGTGTACTTCCAGAATCCCTGGTCCAGCACCTTACCTTTGTTGTCAGGATTGGCCTTGAATTGTGCCAACTGCCAGTCTCCTCCGGCCTCAAAAGCGAAACCAACTCCCCAGCAAAAGAGCGCCAACGCATCAAACAAGCCGAAAGGATTTTCTTCTGCAGCAAGATATGGGACTGCTAGTAATGGAGCCGAGATGAACCAAAGCAATCCACCCTGCAGCAAAAACACCTGAAAATAACTGAACCACCAGTAGCGTTCCGGTCCAAAATCCTGACGAAATTGCTGGTAGCGATAATCCTCTCCCTTGCCGTGGTTACGCCAGCCAATGTGCAAGGCAAGTCGCAGTCCCCAGATCGTCACTAGCCCAAGTAGCAGCGTGGAGCGCCACGAGTCAAATTCACACTGCCAAGCGTACCACCAAGCACAGACCACAAAGCCTGGCCCCCAGAAAATATCAACAATACTGGCATTTTTTATCCGAACACTGACTCCCCAGAGGAAGGTACCCAAAATCACGATAAGGATCAGCGCCTGTAACCAAATTTCCCAAAAAGCCATTAAATCATCTCTCTTACACCAAGGGTACAAAGGCGTAGGAACCGTGACGGGTGACGTGTCGTTTACCGTCGCTCTTCTCCGCCCTAGTCATTACGCAGGAATAGGGATCTCCCACTGGAACTACGAGGATCCCCCCTTCAGCCAATTGCTCCCAGAGATCATTGGGAAAGCGAGCCGCTGCTGCGGTGACAATGATCCGATCAAACGGCGCCAACTCTGGAACACCAATCTTCCCATCGCTGTAACGGACTTCCACATTCTGAATGCCTGCTCGACGTATATTCTGAGAAGCCATTTCAACGAGTTCTCTTCGACACTCCAGTGAGACCACCTGCTTGGCTAGCAGACCCAGCAGGGCGGCATTGTAACCACTACCGGCACCGACTTCGAGTACTCGGTGTTGTGGAGCCACCTCCAGCAAGCGGAGCATCGTCATTACGGTGGTGGGTTGGGAGATAGTCTGATTGGAACCAATCGGCAGCGGGTAGTCCATGTAGGCATTTTCCCGGTGAATCGGGCTCACAAACTCTTCTCGAGACAACTGGTGGAACGCCTTCAGCAAACGTTCATCACAAGTCACACCGGTGTCTTGCCAAAATTGCTGTAGTTGCCTCTTGGCCTGAACCAAGGCACTTTCTTCTCGATCTTTCATGAGACTCAGGTCAAACAAGGAGGAGGCTGGCAGTGTTGGCCAGGGAGCGGATCCGCCCTTTTCTTCTTCACCCAATGTGAAAGTGAATTGATAAAAGTGTCGTGCTGGTCGATGAGCTGATTGCTCTGGGAGATCGGCTTTCTAAGCTAGCCGAAGTGATTCTGATGATCTATTCATTCAACGAATCCAAGCTCGTCACGGTTTGGGCAGGCTATTCCCAAAATGGTATCGGGAACTCCTGTAAGATCAACAAATTTTGCAGCTGAGCCAGCATCTTCAAGGTCATAGGAACCTCCACATCGCTGTGCAGACGCAGCTTCAGCTTCCACTGCTACCAAATCCTCCTGCACCTCGGACGGTGTCTCCTAACTCACTGACAACTTCGACAGTTGCTTCCTCTCGGCGGCGTAGAATCAACTGAGCCACTCGACGCCCAATCAGCTCCGCTGCCGCTTCTACCCCAGACCCTTCACCCAAGTATCGTAGTGCTAGCCGAATTCGACCTCGGTAGTCTGGATCAATGATACCAACTGAATTGGCCAGAATGAAATCTGTCTTGGACAAACTGGAACGAGCTACCACCTCTACATAGAATCCTTCCGGAGGTTCGACCGAGACGCCTGTGTCAATGAAAAAAAGTCGTTCGTTGTGTGACTCCAACGCCATTGCCGTTAGGTCAAGACCCACATCCTTGGGATGAGCCCGCTGAGGAACCGGCATATCCGGATAATGAAGTTGCAGACGCAGTGTGGACATAGATTGCTCAGAGAAAAATCGGACAGAGGGTGTAGGAGAGATCTTCTGCATCTGGGTCCAAGCGAACTCCTACTACCACGCAATGCTGGGGTGGTGACATCGGCAGATTACGACCAGGACCGAGTGCAAAAGAGATCGCTCCCACTTCTTCGATCAGGGTTTGATAACTCCCACCTCCAGAGCGACGCTGAAGTCTCTTATCAGCAGATCGAAAACGGTAGGAGATGCGCTCTCGAGTATCATTCAGGTCTCCATCGCGATTGAGATCTGCCAGCAGGACCACTTCATCTGAAGAAACTTGTACTGGTTCAGCATCATCTCCCAGCGCATATCCAGCCTGGATCAACTCCGCCTTAAGCATCAACAGAAAGCGATCTAGTTGGCGTTGCTTAGCGGAGGTAGTGTATTGATCGGTGAGTAGAGAGGAGAAGTGCAGCAACGGTCCCTGGGCAAGTGCCAGAAAGACCGCAGCGACCGAAGTCGCTAGGAGGAGTTCCAGCCAGGTAAAGCCGGATCTCATTCCGGCACGAGAGTCTTCAATGAATCGATGGCATGAACTGGCGCGTGTTCCCCAGCCATCAGCTCGGTCAAAGCGCCATAGACCAGCCGTTGCTTAGCCAGCAGCCCCTTGCCCTCAAAGGCTGAGGAGATGACTTCCAGAGAAAAGTGACCACCACCACCAGTGACTGCCACCTCGGCGTCTGGAAGGGCGGTCTGGACGGCTTGCTTGATTTGTTCGCAAAGTTCGGCGCTCATCGGTTTTACCAAGTGGGTTGAAAGACGTTTTCCTGAACAGGTGCTTCAAACTGGAAGGAAGTTTTACAGCCACAGGAAGACTTTGCAGAAGGGTTGTTGAAGCGCAATCCACGGTCCATCAGGCTGTAGCTCCAATCAATTTCTGTGTCCTTAATATAGAGGTAGCTTTTCTTATCCACAACGACCTGCATCCCCTGTGATTCGAAATCCAGATCGAAGCGAGTCTTGCGGGCATCAAAATCAAAGGTATAGGTGAAGCCAGAGCATCCCCCACCCTTGACCCCTACGCGGATGAACACATCTTCTTCCAGCTGTTGCTCCTGCATGATCTTGCGGATTTCCTTTGCCGCATTTTCGGTCAGCGTAATCATATCGTCCTTTCAGTGACCTTCACTCACCAGGTTGCGATTCCAATCCGGAATTTCCACGACCACATCACTCGTGCCATCAGGCACACACTGACAGGCCAGTCGGGAGTTCGGCTGTAATCCAGGGGCCATGTCCAGCATGTCTTCCTCATCTTCGGTGGCTTCGTTGCAACTGTCCATTCCGGAACGCACCCAGATGTGGCAGGTCGAACAGGCACAGACCCCTCCACAAGAATGATCCATATCGAGTCCAGCTTCCAGAGCACTAGCTAGCAAAGAACCAGGGAGTCCATCCTGAGGATGCGGCAACATGGCTGGTTGCACCTCAACCGTCACATCGGCTGGGAGAAAGGTGATCTTGTAGGGCTCCTGTGGCAGGACAAAATCAGGTTGCTGGATGTAGGGGTTGACTCCGGACATTGTGCTGTTGGCTCCTGTGGCGGTACAAATGAAGAACAAAATAATTAGGCTAGCAGATGAAAAACAGGTTGTCTATTTTGAGAATTGGTAGGAAGTGTCCTCAATACTTCGTAGCGAAATTAACCCCATTCCATTTCAGGCAATCAAAACGTCACCGCAACAACGCCTTACGTAGTTTTTTTTCCAATTCCATGAAGCATTGGCCGAACTGGGTTTGTTGTACCATCGCTGTTTCGAAGCTTGCACGGAGCAAGGATTCAACATCGGCTTGTGAGAGATTTTCTCGTCCAAGCGCATTCAGGTGTAAAGCCAAGAGCTTGCTGAGGTCATGACCTCGACAGAGATTCCAGCCCGAACCGTACTCTGCAAACAGCTGCTGAGCCCGATTGACCATCCAGTCATGATCAGGTTTGTGGAGGGCGCTCGCCACAACCACTTCCCTTAGTTTGTCTTCTTGAATTTGTAGGGTGGGTGGGTCCAAAAATTCGGCTGCACCAATCTGCAAGGCATCTCGATCCCAGTAACCACGATGAAATTCATTGTAGAAAAATTGGGCTGCAGCGCGATAAGCACCAATCTGAGAAGCTGCCTTACGCAAGGCTTCACGCTGTTGCTTCAGGTAGGCAACCAGATCTTCCTGCTCATCAAGAATTTTCTCCGGTAATTTTTCGTAGAACAGCTTACGCAAAGCATCCGAGCGAACCAGCACTCCCTCCAGATCATTGGCTTCCGCCTCTTCTTCCAAGCTTCGCGCCGAAACATAGATGAAGCGCTCATGCTTAACCAATTCACGACCCAGCAGCTGGTCGTAGTCTAGATCGACCAGACAAATCAACGGGGGTTGGATTGGTTGCTTACAGGCCAGACGCCAAACGGCTTCCACTTGCTGACGACCCTGCAGAGGTTCAACACGCAGCTGCTCCTCACGTAGCCAGTTGAGAAAAAACTTACGATCAGAAGGCCCCTCGACCAGCAGCGTCAACTTTCGGGATTGGCTGTGGCGCATGCGCACCTGGTTGAGAATGCGGACCGGATTGCGCTGACTGGCCAGCAGCGTACTAGGCATCAGTTCTCTACCTGATCGGCAAGTTCACAGACAATGTTCCAGTCATCACCCACGAGGGAAGGAGAGTGTGTGGCCATCAACAGGTAGCAGCCGTTGAGTTCACAGATCTGCTGAAGCAGCGGAAAGAAGTCGTCTTGCCAAGCTGGATGCAGCGAAAGTTCGGGTTCATCCAACAACACGAGCTGCTTGGGTTGAGTATCAAAGATCAACAGGCCCAGCAGGTAGACCAGTTGTTGTTCTCCTGAAGAGAGTTTGTCCAGTGCGAGGGGCTG
>WTIF01000342.1 GCA_011522845.1 Deltaproteobacteria bacterium | reverse complement strand
AGCATCTCAAATTCATAATTACAGAGAAAACGGCTATCTTTATTATCCCAATTTATTATCGAATGATGAAGTCGAAGAGTTAAAAGGCGCAGTCTTAAATGCTATAAATGAATTAGCTCGAACGCGGCCGAAATCAAGAATTGCTGGTGAGGGTGCAGAGTTAGTTGACAAGGAAGATGAATATTACGACAGAGTTTTTCTTCAAAGAATAAATCTTTGGAAAATTAATCAAACTGTTAAAAAGTACATGCTCAGTGAAAAGATTGGTAAAATGATCACAAAGCTAGAAGGGACTGAGGGGTTTCGCGTTTGGCACGACCAAACACTGATTAAGGAAGCATACGGGAATCCGACAGGATGGCATCTTGACAATCCATATTGGTCATTTAGCTCATCAAATTCAATTTCTATATGGATTTCATTAGGAGAAGCAACACTAGAAAATGGCTGTATGTGGTTTCTACCTGGAAGTCATAAGTTTGAAAATGATAACACGGGCATAGGAAAAAACATTGGAGATTTAATTGAGCTCAACCCACAGCTCCAAAATATTGATCCTAAACCCGTACCAATGGCCGCAGGTGACTGCAGTTTTCATAACGGTTTAGTAGCACACGGCGCGGGCGCCAATATGACTCGGCATCGGCGAATAGCGATGACATGTGCATATATGCCAATCAATAGCACGTTTAATGGTAATCAAAACGTTTTACCGACAAATTATTTCAACAACTTAAAAAAAGGTGATCTTCTCAACGATGATCAATTAAATCCCATTGTATACAAAATAAATTAGTTTGATTACGTCTCAAATCAGATAGGTTAGATCATTTCCCACGAATCGAAGTAATCACATCTGGTTCAAACACTTGGTACCAATACCTAAGCAGTGATATTGTTGATCTAGAAGTAGAACTCTGGCAGATGAGCCGTGCCAAGAATCATACTTTCCCGGCGAAGCTTCTCTCCCTGATTATGGATCTGGCTAATGTTTTGAACCCCCAGCAATTCCATGGAGCGAATCAAATCTTCCTGTACCAATTCGAAGGCGCGCCTAACGCCCATGTGACCACCTGCTCCCAGACCACCAGCAACTACTCTGCCTAAGCCCACAGCCTTGAGCCCATAGCTCAAACCAACAAGAACATCTAGTCCGCTTCTGACTCCTCCATCCATTGCACAATCCAGCTTGGATCCTGCTGCACGCAATTTAGGCATTGCTTCCGCTACAATTTGTAAAGAAGGAATTGCCTGACCCAATTGGCGACCACCGTGGTTAGAGAAAATTACTCCAGTTGCTCCCAATTCTTCCGCTTTTAAAGCGTCTTCAGCACAGTGAACACCTTTAACAATGAGAGGCTGGTCTCCCCATGCTTCTTTGATCCAAGAGAGATCACTCCAAGTGACAGCTGAAGCAGCAAGTTGCTCCCCTATACCTGCATACGGCATGGGCTCGCCTCGCTCGTTTGTTACATTGACAAATGGCAGCATCCCACCATCATTGAAATGTCTCCATAACCACCCAGTTCGAGGAATCATTTGCGGAGCAAGCTTCACCTTGTGAAATGCGCGTGCTAGCTTTCTTGGTCCAGAAAAAATAGAGCCCACTGCGTCCATAGGTTTCATCCGCGCATGTGCAATTCTATCCCCTGATACAGCAGTATCAATTGTCAGCACCAGTGCTGAAAATCCTGCATCTCTAGCCCGTTTAATACCCCTTTTAGCTGTTTCGACTCCCCCGCATAGATAAAGTTGGAACCACTTTGGACCACTTGAAGCTTCCGCTACTTTTTCCATGGGAGTCATTGAAAGAGTTGATAGCGTTGTGGCTGTCCCAAATTCTCCAGCAACTTGAGAAACGACTGCATCACCCATCGGCCACAATGTACGGAGGCTTCCAACAGGAGCTGTAAAAAAAGGCACAGAAAGCTCGTGGCCGAATATTTCGGTTTCTGTCCCAATTTTTTTGTGTTTTACAGCGCCGGGAGGCGCAAGCATTACCTGTTGAAAAGCCAACACATTTGACTTCAGTGTGGTCAAGCTGCCAGCACCCCCAATAAAATATTCAGCAGCAATTGGAGGCACCTCCTTGAGCATTATTTGCCATAGGTCTGCTGTTGTCAGAGCGTCAGCAATTTCGTTCTCTCGAATCCTAAACATAGATCTTTCTCAAAAAATGAATCTTTGAACAAGAATTTGCAAAAACTTCGGCCTCGAGGGCCAAAGAAAAAATTCTGGTGCCAGGTCGAACTGGATTGGAAAAATTTAGTTTTGCTGCGGTTTTGAATCAGACGTATCCAGAGTTCATCTTGACTTCATTCTGATCTTTGCGAGCCGATCAAACTATTTTTTTGTTTCCTTATTTATTTGTACCATCCTTTTGTGTAATTCTTTCAAAAGAATATTTCTCGCGTAGGGCTTCATTGCCTTCCATTGTTGACATTCCTTTCGAGTACGACCACAACCCAGACACCAATGATTTTGATGAGAAAATTCACATACACCGATACAAGGACTTTTACTTCGTTTCACAAAAAACCTTGCTCCAAATTTTATTTCTTCCTTGGTTCAATGAAGTTGATAGCGAGTAGTTGGAAACGCCCCTGAAAAAACACTACGTAAGTTACCCCCTAAGAAGACTATATAATGATGTTTTCTGTCCGGGTTTCTTAGCTTTTTGTTTGACAAAATTAAAACCGTCATAAAAGTCGTAATTTCACACGATTTCCAACTTTCTTGATATTTTCAGTCTATTCTTGATCCTTCAAATAACCGTTACAGAAAAACTACTATTTCTTCTGAAGAATTAGTTGTTGAATCCAAACCAGAATAATATTTTTGCAGTTAAGTTGCAAAAATATTATTCTGCTAAAATCCCTAATAACTTCTGTTCAGTCATAGTCTTCTAGCTACAATAAACCTTTGACTAATATTTCATATAACTATCAATAAACGTTTGCTACTACTGGTTGCGTACACCTTGATTCACATACTTTAACCCTATTAATCTATATAGGCTACAAGCACAAATGTAATGAAAATATATTTTTCACCAAGTTAATTCTGCTGGACAAGCTTCGAGACTAGATCAAAAAGGAATCATGACTGGACTTGTTTTGATGATTTTCCAAAAGTATCAATCGTGCTTTTAAAATTTTTGATGCTTAGAACCATTGATTCAGGTCTTCACGCTTCTTCTCTTACTTGTTGAGCGATGTGGTTTGCATGCACAATCAATTGATCAAATTTGCTATAATTTCTTGAACATCTGGGCCCTACTGTAGACTGACTGATTCCATCTGCTGAATAACGCACGGCGACCCAGCATTGACATTTTTCCGAAGAATTGATCGATCTGCTTGGAGGAATTGGGAAGGGGGACACCGCCGAACGTTTTCGCGACATTTTGGGGTGGGTTTATGAATATTTCCTTGGTGTGTTCACTGGGGCAAAGGGCAGGCGAGAGGGCAAAACTCTGTAACACGCTGATGTTATTGGTAGCGCATCTTTGGGCTGCTAAGAAATTACTACTAGGCCCAAGATGAAAAACCAACCAGCAAACAGTTGTTAAGACACTTAACTAGCGAATCAAAGCATAGGTTCTATCATAAGGAGGGAAAATGACGAAGGGAGAACTCTTTGAAAAAGCCTGGAGACTAGG
>WTIF01000089.1 GCA_011522845.1 Deltaproteobacteria bacterium | reverse complement strand
AATGAGCAGATCGTCAAATATATTGAATCCAATCAGTACTATGACAAGGAAATTGAAAAACGGGGACTGGATCAATACTTCAGTCAACTCGCTTCCGGTCGACCACAAATTTTCGGTTTGTATTGGTCCAAACCTCAAATCGAAGCACGCCAGTCTGAAGAACTAGCAACCACAAGAAGATGGTTGAATAGGCTTTGGGATTTTAATCAGTCTGGCAAGCCCGTCTTCAATCCAGATCAAGAATGCTCCTATGCTGATCGATTGCGGCGGCGCCAGCCTGGGGATAGTACCCTTGGCCTCTCGCCACATGTTGACGGTGGCTCAGTGGAGCGCTGGTTGGATGAGGGTTTCCACAATGTTTATAGACACGTCTACTCTGGAGAATGGCAAAAATACGATCCCTTCGCGGCGGCTCATCGTACAGAGACCAAAGAGATCCCTTCTCCTGCTGTTTGCCAAATGTTCCGAACCTTCCAAGGATGGACTGCCTTAACATCCCAAGGGCCTGGTGAAGGTACGCTTCAACTCATCCCAATTGCCAGAGGAATGGCCTGGATCCTTCTCAGGGCATTGCAGCATGATGTTTCCGAAGACGATCTTTGTGGAGCAAAGGCTGGAAGAGCTCTCTCTATTCTTCCTGACTACCACCAGTTGCTACTGAATGCTCTGGTCCCTATTCCAAAGGTTCAACCCGGTGATACCGTGTGGTGGCACCCAGACGTCATTCATGCTGTGGAAGATCATCATCAAGGAAGTGACTACAGCAATGTCATGTACATTGGTGCTGCTCCTGACTGCGAAAAAAATCGCGCTTTCCTACCCAAACAAGCTGATGCCTTTCTACAAGGACGATCCTGTCCCGACTTTGCTCCAGAAGACTATGAAGTCGATTTTGTTGGAAGAGCTCAATTGAGTAATTTAACAGAGCTCGGTCGCCTGCAAATGGGACTATCCTAGTTTAAGCAAAGCGGTCCCACTCCATAAAGAAATACAGCAGACAGTTTTTTTAGTTCCCCAATCGAGATTTGAGCGTTGCGCTTCTTGAAAAGTGTCTCGCGAATCCCCACTTAATCGAAATCAACATCGAATCAAGGCGTGCTGACTTAATTTTTCTCTATAAACACCTTCATGGGCTGAAAAGACTTTTTGGAAATGGCTGGTAAAGCAGTTGGTTACCAAATTAGCTTCCTAAATTGCTACGATCACTTCTCAATCATTAGAAAAATTATTTGACAAAAGTAATCGTAAATAGCATCGTAACCCCAAACCTTTATTGGAGAGGTGAATATTTTGAGGAAGGAATATGCAGCGCGATGAACAATTAAAGAAAATTACAGAAGAATCATTGGATGTGCTCGTAATCGGTGGCGGGATAAATGGAGCTGTCTCCTTTGCAGCTCTTGCAGGACAGGGTCTCAAGGTTGGCCTGATCGACCGAAAAGACTTTGCCAGCGAAACCAGTATGCACTCGTCCAACCTTGTGTGGGGTGGAATCAAATATATGGAGAGCTACGAGTTTGGTCTCGTTCGAAAGCTTTGCATGTCTCGTAACCAGTTGATGAGTGCCTACCCCACCAACATACGTGAACTCCGCTTTTTTACCAACCTGGACAGAGGGTTCCGATTTCCGGCGATCATGCTTTACATGGGTGCCTTTCTTTACTGGCTCATTGGCAACTGTTTCACACGTCCTCCCCGGCTCTTGACCACCAGTAAGATTCGTGATGAAGAACCCGTTGTGAAAACTGATAAAAGTATTGGTGGAATCGAGTACTCTGATGCCTACTTACCTGAAAATGATGCACGCTTTGTGTTCCAATTTATCCGTAGTGCCATGGACAGAGATGGCATTGCCCTAAATTATGTAGAATCTTTAGGAGGTGAACGAGATCCAGATTCAGGGTTATGGAGAGTTAAAGTTCGGGATCAAATCTGCGGCAATCACCATGAGATTAAAGCAAAGGTATTGGTTAACGCTTGTGGTCCTTTCGTCGACTTTCAGAATAAAGCCTTGGCCCAAAACACCAAGCATCAGCATGTCTTTTCTAAGGGAATCCACCTGATCGTTAGGAGAATAACTCCACATGAACGTGTGCTGACTTTCTTTGCTGATGATGGAAGGCTCTTCTTTGCTATCCCGATGGGAAAAAGAACAGTTATCGGCACCACTGATACCCAAGTCCCCCAACCTGAGACACACGTTACACCAGAAGACAGATCTTTTGTTCTGAACAACATCAATAAACGAGTTGAATTGGAGGAACCTTTGACAGAGTCTGACATCATTGCAGAGCGCTGTGGTGTCCGTCCCCTTGTGGTCGAGCGCCAACAAGATAAAACTATAACTGACTGGGTGAAGATGTCTCGCAAGCACGAAATAGATGTTGACACCAACCAAAAGACTATCAGTATCTTCGGCGGCAAACTAACAGATTGCCTGAACATTGGTGAGGAGGTTGTCGAATTCGTGCGAGAATGTGGTGTGAATATTCACGAAAACACTTCAATTTGGTACGGTGAACCTGGAAAGAATGAACACGATCGATTCCTGGAAAAAGCAGCTAAAATTAGTCTAGACGATTTCACTCCTCCAGATGCGAGTGAACCAAGCTCATCCCGACTTTGGCGGCGTTACGGAAGTAAAGCTTTCGAATTGTTGGACCAAATAGAAAGTAATCCCGAATTGAAAGAAGAACTGATTCCAGGGTCTGAATGCCTAAAGGTAGAAGCAGCACACGCCAGAGATCATGAGATGGTCGTGCACTTGGAAGATTTTTTGAGAAGACGAACGAAGATCTCAATGATGATTTCTCAAAAGAATCTTGAGGAAAATCCAGCAACTAAAGAAGCCTGTCAGATTCTTTTCGGTGATCATTCTCAAGATCGTTGGACAAGCTTTATTGAATCTGCACAGATTCAAAAAGATGTTGCGCTGAACTAACCCAAAAATGTGAAAAAGCTAAATACTGCCCAACGGGACCAGCAACTCTATGCGTCCAGAATTGCTTGGTACTATTACAAGGCTGGATGGACGCAAAATGAGATTGCAGAAAAGCTCGGGCTAAATCGTGCCCGTGTGATCAGTGTTCTGAACGAAGCCAGAGCGTCAGGTCGGGTAACCATCCATGTGCACGGTGCCGATGCTCGCTTGAGCGATTTGGAACATCAACTTTGTGAAAAGTGGCATCTCAAAGAAGCTCTCCTGGTTCCAGAAATCTCTCCTGAACATATTAATGAAAACATTGGTCTAGCAGCGGCCCAGTATATGGAACGCTTTCTTGACCATGAGAAGCAACTAATCGGGCTGGGCTGGGGCTCTACGATCTCCTGGATGACCAGAAACATTACCCATTCCACACGTTCAGAGACCTCATTCATCACCCTCTGTGGAGGGGTAACTACTTACCTGAGTACACGGATTGCAGAAAGGTCTGTCGGCTCACTTCTCTCGGGATTTCGTTATCCTTTCTACATCATACCCACACCACTTGTTGTCAACTCAAGGGAAATCAGGGACTTGCTCTTGGAAGAGCCTGAGGTACAGCGAGTGTTACAAATGGCGCTTACCTCCGATTTAAGCTTTGTTGGGATTGGCGCCCTTGAACCGAGCAACAGCTTCTCCCAATTCGGCTATCGTAGTAAAGAAGATCTGGAATTATTGACGAGATTAGGAGCAGTGGGTGAAATTCACGGAGAGCATTTCGACGCAGAAGGACAGTCACTGGAACTCGAACAGCACGATCGACTGATTGCTACTCGGCTGTCTGATTTAAGGAAAATGAAACAGGTCGTGGGTGTCGCTGGAGGAGAACGAAAACTGGAAGCACTCCGTGGAACGCTGAGAGGGAACTTGATATCTACTCTGATCACTGACGAACACACTGCTCAAGCGCTGCTACAATAATTCTTCACCGCCTCAGAAGATTCATTACAAAATCAAAAACAGTTCTTTCCCCAAGTCTTTTGCTCTCCTCTTCTTGCTGTCACCTTACAAACTTACATCAGTAAAAAACTCTGAGAGGTCAGAAAATCCCTACAAATGTGCATTTTCCAAGATTTCTTTTGATGAGCTTACTGTAAGGTGACAGGTAAATGCTGCATCAGAAAATACTCTAAATCGAAGTGGAGAGCAGAACAGAGGAATTGGTTTGATTCGTCAAACTTTACGGAAAACGAAGATGGCGTAGACAACAGCAACAATTGAAGCGCCCCACAGAGGCAGATCAGTCAGGCCCAGCCAAAAGATGTGAATAAATCCACTGCCTAAGAGAGAGATGAAAAGGCGGTCACCTCGAGTAGTGTGCAACCCCAAAACCCCATCGCGTGGGCCACCTCCGGGTGATTTGTATTCCCAGATTGCCATGCAGGTCAATGCCAGCACAATCAGGATGAAGAATAACGCAGTTTGCCAGGTCCAAGCCATCCAGGAAAGAAACATCTTTACACCCTCCCCAAAGCAAAGCCCTTGGCTATATAATTCCGCACAAAATAAATCACAAAAGCGCCTGGCACGATCGTCAGAGTACCAGCTGCAGACAAAAGCCCTAGTTCATACCCTGCTGTACTCACCGTGCGTGTCATCGTTGCAGCAATTGGTTTCGCATCTACCGCTGTCAATGTTTTCGCCAAGAGTAACTCTACCCACGAAAACATAAAGCAAAAGAAGGCTGCCACACCAATTCCAGCTGCAATTGCTGGAATGAAAATTTTGAAGAAAAATTGTGGAAACGAGTAGCCATCGATGTATGCCGTTTCATCTAATTCTTTGGGCACCCCAGACATAAACCCCTCAAGAATCCAGACAGCTAGGGGGATGTTAAAAAGACAGTGAGACAGAGCAACTGCGATGTGTGTATCAAACAGACCAATAGCAGAATATAACTGGAAGAACGGTAGCGCAAAGACTGCTGGTGGAGCCATTCGATTTGTGAGCAACCAAAAGAAAAGATGCTTATCCCCAAGAAATCGATATCTGGAGAAGGCATACGCTGCTGGCAAGGCAACTAGCAATGAGATTACAGTGTTGATTGTTACATAGGTCAAAGAGTTCACATAACCCATGAACCACGTTGGATCTGTAAAAATCGTAACGTAATTTTCGACAGTAAAATTATTTGGCCAGAGGGTGAATGATCCAAGAATTTCGTTGGTGGTCTTAAATGACATGTTGACGAGCCAATAAATCGGCAACATCAAAAACACGATATAAACTGTGGGAATCAACCAGGTTATTTTCTTCATCAGTTGGTCTCGTTACGCATCATGAGGGTGTACAGGACCCAACAAAGCAGTAGGACCACAAGAAAGTAGATGATTGACATTGCTGCGGCCGGACCGAGATCGAACTGGCCTAACGCGACTTTCACAAGATCAATTGAAAGGAAAGTAGTACTGTTTCCAGGGCCCCCACCAGTCAGCACGAATGGCTCTGTATAGATCATGAAGCTATCCATCAAGCGCAAGAGCAGCGCGATGGTCAGGACCCGTTTCATTTTCGGTAGTTGGATGTAACGAAACACCTGCCAGGAAGAAGCACCATCAATTTTGGAAGCTTGATAGTAGGCGTCCGGAATCGATCTCAACCCCGCATAACAAAGAAGCACAACTAGTGAAGTCCAGTGCCAAACATCCATCGCAACTACGGTCGCCCAGGCCCAAAAAGTGTTCTGTGTGAAGTTGTAGTCAAAGCCAACTCCATTGAGCATCTTACCCAACAACCCAATATCAGGCAGAGCAAAGATATTCCACATAGCCCCTACTACGTTCCAAGGAATCAGAAGAGGTAATGCCATCAAAACCAGGCAAATTGTAACCCCAATGCCTTGACGTGGCATTGTCAGAGCAATCCCAACTCCGAGAGGAACCTCAATCAATAAAATTAACAAAGTGAAGAGAAGTTGACGTCCCAAGGCGTCATGAAATCGTTCAGATCTCATGACCTCCTCAAACCACTTGATCCCCTCCCAAAAAAACAGATTATCTCCGAAGGTTTCTTGGACAGAATAATTTACCACTGTCATGAGTGGAATGATGGCGTTGAAAGCCACTAGTGCCAAAACTGGCAAGACCATGAACCAAGCTTTTTGATTGATCGTCTTATTGATCATGACTGGCCTTTCGCCTCGTGAATCCACCCATCACAATAGACATGGGTGTGATCAGGGTCGAAATCCAAATGTAGGGCATCTGCTGGAATTTCGACTTCTTCACTCGCGTAAATATTCAGATTAGTACCACCCGCTTCAGCCTTAATAATTCTATATCTGCCAACATCATCGACTCGCTGAATTCGAGCCGGAATTCCTTTAGAAGATAGCCGAATGAATTCTGGCCGGATACCAAGTTGGAGATTAGAAGCGGAAGTAGGATTTGGAAGATCTTTATTTAATGAGATGCGGTGGCCCGCAAATACTGCTCCTCCATCATTCCATTCACAAGGCAGCAAGTTCATTCCTGGAGAGCCAATAAAATGACCAACAAATGTATGCCGTGGTTTCGAAAATAGTTCTTCTGGGGTACCAATCTGGACAATCTGACCTTCATACATCACAACCACTTCATCCGCGAAGGTCAGCGCTTCCGTCTGGTCGTGAGTGACATAAATCATTGTGAATCCAACCTGCTGATGTAGCCGCATTAACTGAGACCTCAACTCCCACTTAAGGTGAGGATCAATCACAGTCAGGGGCTCATCAAACATCATCACATTCACGTCAGAACGAACCAGCCCCCTTCCTAAGGAAATCTTTTGTTTGTCTGCTGCGGTCAGGCCCGATGCACGTTGCTTTAGCTGGTTTTGCATCGAGAGCATTTTCGCGACTCGCTGCACACGTTCATCAAGTTCAGTTTCTGGTAGTTTTCTGTTTCGCAAAGGAAATGCCAGATTGTCGTAAACCGACATCGTGTCGTAGACAACAGGAAACTGGAAGACTTGCGCAATGTTTCGTTGATCAGGGGGGAGTAAGGTTACATCTCTCTCATCAAAGAGAATTTGACCCTCCGAAGGTTTCAGAAGCCCCGATATCAAATTTAATAATGTTGTTTTGCCACAACCAGACGGACCTAACAGAGCAAACGCTCCACCATCTCGCCAGGTCAAATCAATCTTCCTAAGGGCATAGTCTTCTTCAGACTGTGGATTGGGTAAATAGCTATGTCGCAGTGATTTGAGTGTTATCGAAGACATGTCACACCTGAGCCGGAACAAGTTGTTCTTGGTCATCAAAGAGCAAACAGTTTGAAGCCGAAACAAAAAGATCCAGGTTTTCACCGGGAGCGAAGTGCATTACTCCCTGAGTGTGAGCTACCCA
Source organism: Deltaproteobacteria bacterium (assembly GCA_011522845.1). Lineage (GTDB taxonomy): Bacteria > SAR324 > SAR324 > SAR324 > NAC60-12 > JCVI-SCAAA005. Next base: position 7,102 of record WTIF01000089.1, on the reverse strand, counting down.
ATCATGCTCGGCCCACCGCAAATGGATAAAGCTCTCTGATCCAGTGATCTCTGTAACTGTAACCTCCCCAGACAATTTAAGGATGTCTTTTCCGTTGCTCTGAATCTGGAGATGGTGAGGACGAAATCCAAGTGTATATTCTCCAACCGGCACATTTTGGAAAGGAGGTAACTGCAGTGATAGCCCTTGCTCACCCTCAAAACCGTTTGTGGTACGTTTTAGACTAAGCGTGTTCAATGGAGGATCAGAGAAAGCTTTTGCGGTAGCGAGGTCGTGTGGTTTTCTGAAAACTTCGTGGGTTGGACCATACTGAGTAACTCGCCCCTCACGCATCGTTGCTGTGTATCCACCCATTAGTAGAGCCTCGTGAGGCTCGGTAGTCGCGTAAACAACTGTCGCTCCTGTATCCGCAAAGAGTTGGGGCAATTCCTCACGGAGCTCTTCACGTAGCTTGTAGTCGAGGTTGACCAGCGGTTCATCAAGCAACACCAAGTCCGCTCCTTTAACCAGCGCTCTTGCTAATGCAGTTCTCTGTTGCTGTCCCCCTGACAATTCACTTGGTTTGCGCTGCATGTAGGGAGTCAACTTGAGCAAATCTGCAACCTTTTCTACGCGAGGTCGCAATTGACTTTCAGAGAGCTTCTGGATTCTCAAAGGAGAAGCGATGTTCTCAAAAACGGACATATTGGGAAAGTTGATGAACTGCTGGTAAACCATCGCCAAGTTTCGGCGTTGCACCGGAATTCCAGTAACATTCTGACCTTTGAACCAAACTGATCCTGTGCTTGGTTGGTCGAGACCAGCCATCAAACGCATCAATGAAGTTTTGCCCGACAAGGTAGGACCAAGCAAAATATTAAATACGCCAGGATTGAGGCTTAGATCGGTTTGTGCAATGTGCACTTCGCCGTACACCTGCTTACTTAGTTCACGGAATTCAAGGGACATCTGGAATAGTCGCTGAAGGCAGGATCAGGACCCTGCCCGGCAGATTCTCGGAGGGAAGCCCCCCGAGAAAAGGATGGTCTGGAAAGAACTGATTAGTTCTGGCTCCAGCGTTTAATCAAGGAATCGTAACTAACAGTTACACCCTTCGGCTTTTCGTTGGCCAATTTGGCTTTCGGCGAGCCGGGTTGGTTCAGCCAGTAAGAAGGATCACGCTCTTCGTTCAGTCGCGGACCGCAACCACCGTAAACGTTGGCCGCTTCGTCAGCCTTCTGCATACGTGACATGACCTGGTCCATTTCACCAGCCAGTCTGTCCATCGCCTCCTGGGGAGTAAACGCACCAGAGTTGACATCACCAATTTGCTGCCACCAGATCTGGGCTAACTTTGGATAGTCTGGAACGTTAATTCCAGTTGGGGACCACGCAACTCGATCTGGAGATCGATAAAACTCTACAAGACCACCCAACTTGGATGCTCTTTCCGTAAAGTGTTGATGGCGAACTGTACTGTCACGGATGAACGTTAAACCAACGTCGCTCTTCTTGACATCAACTGTTTTGGAGGTGACGAACTGAGCGTACAACCAAGCAGCCTTTGCACGTTCAACCGGCGTAGACTTCAGAATGGTCCAGGAACCTACGTCCTGATAGCCAACTTTCTGTCCTTCTTCCCAGTAAGGACCATGTGGGCTTGGTGCCATCCTCCAAAGTGGTGTGCCACTTTCATCAACTGTATTGTTCCCATCAGCACGTGATTTCACCATGTCGGCTGTGAAAGCTGTGTACCAGAAAATTTGCTGGGCCACGTTACCCTGAGAAAGTGCTGGCAGTGACTGATAGAAATCGTATGATGCAGCCCCTGGAGGTGCATAGGCTCTCAGCCACTCATCCCACTTGCGAATAGCATAAACTGCAGCAGGACCGTTTGCAGCACCACCACGACTCACGGAAGCACCTACGGGATTACAGCTACCAGCTTCCATGCGAATACCCCATTCATCAACAGGTATTCCATTTGGCTCACCCTTAGAACCAGCCCCGGCCATGGACAACCACGCATCTGTCATTCTCCAGCCTAAGTCCGGTGCACGCTTGCCATAGTCCATGTGTCCGTAAATCTGCACGCCATCAATGTTCTTCACATCATTCGAGAAGAACTCAGCAATATCTTCGTAAGCAGACCAGTTGACTGGAACACCGAGATCATAGCCATACTTCTTTTTGAAGGCTGCTTGTAACTCTGGTCGATCAAACCAATCCTTGCGGAACCAGTAAAGGTTAGCAAATTGCTGATCAGGCAACTGATACAAGTCTCCATCTGGACCCGTTGTAAACTGAACACCCATGAAATCATTGAGATCCAGGGTGGGTGACGTTACATCCTTACCTTCTCCAGCCATGAAGTCAGTCAGGTTGTAAGCCAGCTGCAATCGGGAGTGAGTTCCAATCAAATCACTGTCGTTCACATACGCATCGTAAAGGTTTCGCTTGGTTTGCATCTGGGTCTGGACAGCCTGAACAACTTCTCCTTCTCCAAGCAACTGGTGGTTCACTTTGATGCCAGTGATTTCTTCAAATGCTTTTGTCAAAACCTTGGACTCATAGGAGTGAGTTGGAATCGTTTCTGACAAAACATTGATCTCCATACCTTTGAACGGCTCAGCAGCTTTGATGAACCATTCCATTTCGGCCATCTGCTCATTTTTGGAAAGGGCTGAGGGCTGAAATTCACTGTTGATCCAGCGTTCTGCCTCTGGCTTTCCAGCCATCGCAGTAAAAGCACTCATCGTCAGCGCTAGCGCTGCGCTCATGAAGAGTTTACTAAATCTCATTATATTCCTCCTTTAGGGGGGTACGAATTTCAAAATGCCAAAGAAATGTCAGCTTAGCAAAATGCTAAACTGCTTATATGACACGGGGCCTAACGATGCAATCGAATCTGACTTTTGTCAACTTTTTTTTCTATTGAGCAAAACAACATGAATTTTGTTCACTCTGAAATCTTTTGGAAATGAATGAGCGGGGCATGAAGGCAGGCGTGAAGAAAAATAGTCAGCTAGGAATTTCCTTGACTGACTACTTCTAGGAGGAACAACTAGCGGTTAATACTTTGCTCCAGAAAAGATTTGCTTTCGGGAGTAAGCCAATCTTGTTGATCTTCAATTAGTAGGTTCCACTCCTCCATTAAGAAAGAAGGGGAGGGTTCATTACTGCAGGCTTGACGCATAAACCTGCAAAATTCCTTGAAGTGCAGTGCATCTCGCATAATGATGGTCTCATCTGAAGTTAATATGAATGAGTCACATCCTGTGCTTTCGTCTAGACTGCCATTCCATTGACTGATCGATTTGTCAGATAAAGCTGCATTTTATGTTCCACTCTTTGGAAAAAAATTATGGCTGAAAAGCGAATGACCAAGTTGAACCCACTCATCAAGCCCCCAAATCCATTGGATCTAGAAGATAATATTTTCATTCCCGAAGATGAGGAAAGTTTCCCGAGGGAGCTACAATTAGAGCAATTGAAAAAAGAGCCGAAGCGAACACTTCGGCTTGTCAAACGTTGGTTAAGAGAAAGCTAGATGTTTGCAGGCCCTAACTGGCAATTCTGGTTTCTGGTGCTTTTCTTTCTGCTAAGCAAACCACTCTTGTTTTGGTTCGCTCAGTAAATTTCTACTGAGTTCGGAATCCTCGCTCCAAAGCCGCAAAAACCTGATCCAAATTTTTTTCAGAGCCGACTGCAAGTCGTACCAGGTATCTTGAAATCCTCAGTTCTTCGAGTTCTCGGTCGCTAGCCTGATAATGAGCTAGCATTGCATAAGGGCAAAGCATCGAGGTGTTTGAACCAAGACCAGGAGCCTTGTGAAGAGGTCGTAGGTCTGCATCATAGAAGCGGCGTATTCCATCAAGGCTATCATTCTGCAAAACAAAGCTGATGAGGCTGCCAGACCCCTTCAACAACTTCTTTGCCAATTGATGACTGGAATGGGATGGTAATTGGTTGAAACTCACAGAGCGGACTTTTGGATGAGCTTCCAGAAATTGAGCAACCCGAATTCCATTAGCATTGAAGCGCTCCATCCGCTCAGGAAAATCTTTTATACAGTCAGCCAAGGCAAGGACCTCCCATGGTGACATGAAGTTTTGCCATTCACCCTGAAAAGACTTCAACTGTTCAGACCAATATCCCTGACGAGTCAGTAGGGCTCCGCCCCCGTGCTGGTTGTTTCCACATAGGTATTTTGCCGTGCTGTGGATCACCATGTCTGCTCCCCATTCGAGAGGTTGAGCGTTAGTAGGCCCAGCTAGCGTGTTATCGACAATCACAGGAATTTCAAATCTTTTTGCAGTTTCCTGAATTCTTGGAATATCCGGCAATTCTCCGAGTGGATTCGTGATGCTTTCCGTGACAATCCCTGCAACCGATTCGTCTTTGAGAACCTCTTCTAATTGTCCAAGTTCATCGGTATTGAGAAAATATGGTTCGCCATTTCCTCCCCTCCACTTATCCATCATTAATAGGGAGTAAGTATCCGTGTAGAGCAAACCAATCGCTACAAATCGCTTTGGTTGTTTGCTCTGGCATCGCCTTCTTGCCAACTCCATCGCAGTCACGACTGCATTCATCCCTGAAGGAAATAGAAAACATTCGTCTGCCTGTTCCCACTCCATCAGTTGAGCACAGATTTTTTCGGTAGCTTTTAATGTGGATGAAGCAGGGACCACTTCATCATTTTTCCAAGCAGCGATGTTTCTGACTGAGAGCAAGGCTCCTCTTCGCTTTCGCAATTGGAAGAGTCCCTCCATCAAATCATCGTGCTGGCCCAGAACCACCCCACCTGGTGCTCCCATTTTTTCTGTACTTCCAACCCAAAACTCGTTTTCTTGTTGGATTGGCAATGGAGCAAAAGACTTCGTTGAATACCAGATAACCTGGTCATTCTCAGCATGCTGATCTTCATCCAGCCATTCGTTTCTTTGATCAGCACCCAAATCTGGAACAATCCAGAGTCGTGGTTCCAGCGAATCAGATCCAACAGATTTCCACTCTCTCAGCCAAGAAGGTAGAGGCTCAGATAATTTCCAGGCAATGCTTAGATTCGGCTGTTTTGTTAGAAGGAAATCGATCAACTCACGCAAAGCACTTTGTACAGAAACAAAGGCCAAAGCTCGTGCAACCTTGTGCTTCCGTTGGAAGGATTGCTGCCACTCAAACAAAGCAGGGCGGTCCACCATTCGGTAGTAGCCCCAACTCAGGCGACAGCGATTTTCTTCATAGTCTATGACTGTCTGCAAGTCTGGCATTTCCGCAGTGGTGCCATAATCTTGCCCACCAACTGGATCTAAAAGGCGCACAGGTCTGGGGTCTTGCTTAGCAGAGGCAGAAGAATCCGTTGCCATGTTAGAAAGAATCTGGGGGATCAGCGCAGTTGACTGCGTAACTCATCAAGGAATTGCCGATGCGATGCTCGTATTCTGAAAACCAGACGGATTTGTCTGATTGCCAACAACAAAAACAAGAGGCTTAGGCATCCCACGAGGGAAAGGGACAGCAGAGGAGGAAAGCTCAACAGCCAATCGCTCAATGCTTGAAAATGGCTCATGTAGCTACAGGTTCGTTGTTTTTAAAATGAATGGCATTTTGCTGAGCATCCAACTCAGCCCATTGTCCTAACAAAATCGGATGATTGATCTCTCCATGCCCATGAGGCAGGCCTATCGCCATTGGGAGGTTCAAATCGCCGAGCACGTCTAGCAAAACATCCTTAACTTGCTCCGGAGTTCCACATTCTACGAATTCACCAAAAATAAAGGCCCGGACTTTTTCGAATTGACCACTTTGTCGCATCTGGGTCAGCATTCGATCCAAACGATAAGGCGCTTCGTAAACTTCCTCAAGAAAAAGAATTGAATCCGCTAAATCGACTTGGGCTTCAGTTCCCAAGGCCGAAAGGATTACAGAGAGGCAACCCCCACTGAGTCTTCCTTTCACAGATGCCGGATTTTGCAAGAATTGGACAGGAGCGGAGGGAGATTCTGATTTGAACAGGACGCCCCTCAAGGCTTCACGATTCTTATCTGCATGGGGACCACCAACAAACTGTGGGGAGGCCAGTGTGGGTCCATGGCAAACCAGCCAACCCTTGTGGCGTTGGAGGTAGTGAAGTAGTAGGGAACAGTCGCTAAACCCAACGAGCCATTTTGGTTTTTGGTGCCAGGAAGTCGGCTGAAGCAATGGCAGTAATCGAGCCACCCCATAACCCCCTCTGATGCAGAAGACTGCCCGAACTTTCTCATCATCGAGTTGTTGCTGAAATTCTGCAGCCCGTTCTTGATCAGTACCTGCCAGATGCAAATGTGAGCGGGTCAGGTCAGGAGTATAGGCTATTTGAAGACCCCAATCGTCCTCCAAGATTTGGAAGGCTTGCTCAGCTAAGCGCTGTTGCTCCGGCCTCAATTGAGAAGAAGGTGCCACAACCGCCACGGCATCTCCTGGCTGCAGCGGAAGCGGACGTATCATCTCAAGTTTTGTTCGTACCGCGAGCCATCACCAGTTTCCCGGAGCGGACCATTTCCTTGAGGCCAATGGTGTTGAAGAGTTTTTCCATAGCATCAATTTTCGAAGACGACCCTGTGGACTCAACAATCAGCGATTGGTCCGTGATATCTACAATTTTTGCCCTAAATACATCGACAATCTGTAAGACCTCCGATCGCTTCTCCGGACCAATCAACAATTTAAAGATGGCTAATTCTCGTTCAACGGATTGCTTAGGATCGTGATGACTGGCGTGAACAACATCTACGAGCTTATTTAACTGGCGTAGAATCTGATCAAGTGTTTCAGGACCACCCTGAACAACCACTGTTATTCGAGAGAACTGATGATCTACAGCTGGTGAGACTACCAGAGAATCAATGTTATACCCTCTTCTCGCAAAAGTTTGCGAGAGGCGCATCAAAACACCTGGTTTGTTATTGACGTAAATACTAATCGTAAATTCTTCCATTGCTTTTCTTCAAAGAGAGGCTGCGCGCATTCTAAAGGTTTTGCTTGCGGTTTATTCTAAGTACAAATAACGCGAATTTCGAATACCTCTCAGGTGCTTCCTACAGGCTTTTCAAGTTTGCGGTCCTTTGGCTTCTCAATGAGC
>WTIF01000042.1 GCA_011522845.1 Deltaproteobacteria bacterium | reverse complement strand
GATTTGCTCTTTCCGAGTCATGGTCCCACACACCTACGACATTGAAATCCTTTCTGGCCAGTAATCTTCGTACGAAATCAGGGGTGTGTATGTGTGCAGCACCCAGTAATGCTATTTTTTTCACTACTCTCCTTCAAAAGTCAGTTATTGATTAATTGAAGCAACCAGTTTCTGCATTCCTGACCAGTCCGCCCACATGTCACAAATACCATCTTTTGATCGCTCCCACGGATTCCCATCTGATCCTAAGTCCAGCCATTCCCCTAACAGGCCTCTGTCCGGATGATCTGTATATCCATCTGAGACAATATTGGGTTGTCTAGTTTTGTTCCTGATTCGAAATATTACAGTTTTCCTAGACTCAAGACCGTTTTCATTTCTTGTCCCAGTATGAGGTAAATGAAAGGTGCTGATACAAGCATCTCCTGGTTCCATCAATATTGGTGTTGGCTTTGGCCATTGCCTCCCGTCAGGTGTTTTTTCTGAAGAGCTATCCAAAAAATAAGCTTGGACAGCATCAGGAAGATACTTTATTCCGCATCTGTTGGGGGCATGATAATCAAGCCTTGGCCAATCTGGACCCTCTGGCCCAATCTGACCAGTTTGGTTTCTCTGCCAACGAAAAAATTCCTCTGTTTTATGATGTGCCCCTGGTAAAACCGCAGTTTGGCCCCAACCCTCCTCTGTCTGGGGAGAAAGACAAACAAAAATAAGAGCTGTAAAGCTACCCAGACTAAGTGTTTTCTCTGGATCTTGGAACAGAGGAACCAAATTATGGCCGATTACCTCAGCACTGTGGCCGAGATCTCCTTTTGGTCCAGAACGTATGTATTTATCGTAAATTTGTTTGTAACTGCCCGTTTGAGTATCCTGTGGGACATTAATCGAACACAAACCGTCCATATGAAGAAATGAACCAAAGTAAGGAGTGTCTTCGTCTCTGTAACCTATGTTATTGATTTTACTGCTTGGGGCGGTTTGTTCCTTGACAGCTACATGACAGGAGGTGGGTGGATCGAAAGGGCCTATGACTTCATCAAGGATTGATTTGAGATGAGATCTGTTTATCAGATCGGTCATTCTTTGATCATAGCCCAAACGCTTGTCAAAATCATGATCGTGCGTTTTTAATGCGTCTAGTGCTCCTAAGAGGATTTTGTGAGGAATAACATTTTTCAGAATTACGTATCCATCTCTGTGTAAGGATTGTTTTTCCTCAAAACTAAGAATTCTTTCGTATTCCATGTTCCCTCCCTGTATTTTGATAAGAACGAATGAAACCAGAAGAAGCTGGCTAAGAGAGGCTGATGTATGTTCTTGGTATTTGCTTAGTCATATATGTGACATGAAACATTGTGTTGTGAACCCACTGCTAGAGGCTTAAGAATCGGTGCCTTTGAAACGCACAAATCTGTCTTTTGGGGACAACGACCTATATAACGACAACCAATTGCATCACTAAATCGGGTCTCTTCCTCATCCGGAACATCTATCTGCTCCCCCCAGTTTTCATCTGGGTCTGGGGCAGGGACTGAGTCAATTAATAATTGAACGTAAGGATGTTTGGGCTGGTCGATAACTGCTACGGTATCCCCTGATTCAACTACGTTTCCCTGGTATAGAATAAAAATCCGGTCACCAATCTGGTAGGCAGTGCTTAAATCGTGTGTAATGTAAAGGAAGGAGATCCCTTGTTGATCTCGCATTTTGAGCATTACATCTAGAATCGCTGCTCTAAGTGAAGCATCAACCATCGAAACTGGTTCGTCTGCGACAATAATGCGAGGTTTAATCATATAGGCTCGAGCCATCATCATCCTCTGTCGCTGGCCTCCGCTAAGTTGATGAGGATACTTCTCCAAAACCTCTTCTCCTCTAAGTCCGACAACATTCAGAGCCTCTTCGATCAAATCACTGCCCTCTTTTTTGCTTTTGGCCAACTTAAAGTGTTTGATGGCCATTTTGAAGATGTGATGGATACGGTAAAACGGGTTGTAAACGCCAAAAGGGTCCTGGAAAACTGCTTGAACACTTTTGCGGTAGTCATATAGCTCAGCCGACGACATCTTATCGACATCCTTGCCTCGAAATCGGATTGAACCACTGGAAAGTGAGGTGAAGCCTAAAACCAGATTTGCAATTGTGGATTTCCCACTTCCACTCTCACCAGCAATCGTTGTAATTGATGCTGGTGAGGCTTCTAGATTCATCGAAAATTGATTTAACGCGCAAAGCTGCTTTTCTTTACCAAATAGACCTCCCGAAATTTTGTAGAGTTTGGTTGCATTTTCAATTTCAAGCAGCGACATGATCTTCATCCTCAATAAGATGGCAAGCTACCTGGTGACCTTCTTTTAGATTTCGCCATGAAGGTGATTTCTTACGACAGGTTTCATTTGCTAGAGGGCAGCGTAGTTGATAGATGCAGCCCGGTGGAGGGTTACGTGGATCATGAGTAATTCCCTCCACTAATTTGAGCGGCTTTCGTTCTTTCAGAGATGGAATTGAATCAATCAAGACTTTAGAGTAGGGGTGGCGAGGATTACTGAAGAATTCTTTGATGGGAGATATTTCAACAATATTGCCTGCATACATAACAGCTATTCGGTCAACCATTTGAGCCATTAGGCCCATATCATGACCAATCATGATCATAGACACTCCCATCTCGCGCTGCACATTTTTCAAAGTTTGTGCGACGATACGTTGCACAACAACATCTAATGCACTAGTAGACTCATCGGCAATTACAAGACTGGGATTGAGTGCAATTCCAATTGCAATGCATACCCGCTGTTTCATCCCTCCAGATAGCTCATGTGGAAACATCTTAACCACCCGAAGTGGTAATCCAACTTTGCGGAGCAGTCCATCGATTCTGTGACTTAAATCAGTGCTGTTTAGTGATTTTTCGTGCGTTACTATCAAATCTTTAATTTGGGCACCAATATTCATTGTTGGGTTCAATGAGTTCATTGCCCCTTGGGGGATTAAAGACAATTTAGTCGCTCTAATTTTTCTAAATTCTTCCTCGTTTAATTGACTTACAGTTATACCATCAACATCAATTTTACCACCAACTATTTTACCAGGATGTTGGACAAGTCTTAGTATCCCATATGCAGCAGTTGATTTGCCACAACCTGATTCTCCAACTACTCCCAGACATTCTCCTTTGTAGACATCAAAGCTGACCCCATCTACTGCTTTGACATCTCCAGTAGGAGTATCATAATAAACCTTGAGATCTTTAACTTGGAGAGTTTTTTCAGTAGATTTGACCATAATTAAGAGGCTTTTCGGAGGCGAGGATTTGAAACTTCGTCAAGGCCGACATTTATCATTAATAGACCCATAAATATCAGAATCAAAGTCAGTGTGGGAAGTCCCCACCACCACCACATGTCTCTAAGAATAGCAGCGGCTTCTAGCGAGAAGAAAATTGTCACACCCAAAGTAGGCATTCTTGTTGGGCCAAGTCCTAAAACCTCCAAGCCGATGGCTGTCAGAATCGCCCCAGATGTGTTTCCTATAAAACTTGCTGCAAGGTAGGGAATGAGATTAGGTAACATTTCTTTGAACATTATATCTCGTTCAGGTGCTCCTGATAACTTTGCCATTTTGACATAGCCGCTTTCACGCATAGTTAGCACTTGTGCTCTAATGTATCTAGTTGGGCC
>WTIF01000213.1 GCA_011522845.1 Deltaproteobacteria bacterium | reverse complement strand
TTGATTTACAAGACCACGATCGGCTTTGAGATTAGAACTGTTGGTCAAAATCCAAAGGCAGCCCGATATGCGGGAATTCGTGTGGAAAAAACTGTAGTGCTGACAATGGGGCTGGCTGGTGCTCTTGCAGGGTTGGCCGGCACAATCGAGACACTTGGTCTAAACCACAAATTTGCCCCAGAGTTTGGTGGTCAGGTCGGTTTTGATGGAATTACAGTCGCACTGCTCGGTCAAACACACCCATTCGGAGTAGTCATCGCATCTTTTCTATTTGGTGCTTTGGATGCTGGAGCAGCGAAGATGCAGTTTGAGTCAGGCGTAGCCGCAGATATTATTCAGGTCATTCAGGCACTGGTGTTGGCATTTGTTGCAGCACCATTGATCATCAAAGCCCTGTTTCGTCTGCGTTCCGGTGGGGATGAGGGGCATGCAACAAAATTGAACACAAGCTGGGGAGGTTCTTGAAATGACTTTCTGGTCAAGGACCGCACGCATCTCAGTTTGCTTGGCCTTGCTAATGATGATCATGGCAATTTTAGTAGAGATCACGCCACTGGGAGAAGTTCCATGGATGAGAGTGTTTTTTGGGGTCAGCGCTCTGAATTTTACTCTCCGAGCAGCTATTCCGCTGGTTTTGGGAGCATTGAGTGGGATCCTCTGTGAACGTTCGGGCATCATCAATATTGGTATTGAGGGAATGATGCTAGCCGGAGCATTTGCCGGATTTGTCGCAAAGTCATCTACGAATGATTGGCCACTTTACGCAAGTCTCCTCTTCAGTGTGCTTGTGGCATTGGGAGTGGGTGGACTGATGGGATTGCTGCATGGACTTTTCTCGATCCGTTTCCGCATGGATCAAATCATCTCGGGCACTGTGATTATTATTCTAGCAGCAGGCCTTTCCTCCTATCTCTATGATCGCGATGCAATTTCAGCCGGAAAATTTACACCAATTCCAATCCCACTCCTCTCCGAAATCCCAGTAATTGGCCCTGTGCTATTTAACAATGCGCCCATCACTTACGTAGCGTTGATACTGGTCTTCGTTGTCCATGTTGCGATATTCCATACCCGCTGGGGATTGCGCACACGTGCAGTTGGGGAGCATCCTCGAGCTGCAGACACGGAAGGCATCAATGTTAATCGGCAACGATATGTCAACACAATGTTGGGTGGAATGCTGGCTGGACTAGCCGGAGGGTTTCTTGTTTTGGAGGCAGTCGGGCAATTTCAGGAGGGAATGACCGCAGGCCGAGGGTTTATCTCGCTGGCGGCAATGATCTTTGGCAACTGGACACCTTTCGGAGCTTTGGGCGCCGCAACACTATTTGGCTACACTCAAGCCCTGCAGAATGAATTTTTACTGGCTGGGGTAACGACCATTCCGCGGCAGTTTGTCTCGATGCTACCCTACATAGTGACGATCGTCGCAGTGTCGGGTCTTGTGGGGCGTGTGCGTCCACCAGCGGCCATAGGAAAGCCGTACGATACGGAGGGGAGCAAGTGAGTGAATCAGCAGTTCTGGAAGCTCGCCAAATCAGTAAATACTTCCCAGGAGTGGTTGCCAACGAGGACGTCAATTTAAGCCTTAATCCTGGGGAAATTCTGGCTCTGTTGGGAGAGAACGGAGCAGGCAAGTCCACTCTGATGAACATCATCTATGGACTGTATCAGCCTTCCTCAGGCGAAATTCGGGTGAAGGGCCGGTCTGTCAAAATGCATTCACCCAGAGATGCGATCGATCTGGGGATCGGGATGGTTCACCAACACTTCCAATTGGTCCCAGTAATGACTGTGGTCGAAAATGTCATGCTGGGCAGTGAGAGTGTTCGTCAAGGCCTTTTGGATCGGGAAAAGGTTTCCAAGCGCATTCAGCAGCTTTCACAGGATTATCAATTAGAAGTTGACCCGAATGCTCTCGTTGAGGATTTGCCGGTTGGAATACGGCAACGGGTAGAGATCATCAAGGCACTTTACCGTGAAGCAGACATTTTGATCCTTGATGAACCCACAGCTGTGCTGACCCCTCAAGAAATTGAAGGACTCTTCTCCGTGATGGATTTACTAAGGAAACAAGGTAAATCCATTATTTTCATTACCCACAAGTTGAAAGAAGTTTTGAGGATTGCGGACCGTATCTCGGTCTTACGTCGTGGAAAAGTTGTTGGTGAAGCGACCCCAAGTGAAGCGACGGAGCCAGGATTGGCGGCAATGATGGTTGGTCGAGAGGTCATGCTACAAGTTGATAAACAGGAAGCCCAACCTGGCAAGCCAGTCTTACAAGTCAAAGGACTAGAAGCGCGCGATGATTTGGGAGAAATTTGTCTTAGAAATGTGGAGTTGGAGGTTCATTCAGGGGAGATTGTTGGTGTTGCGGGTGTGCAAGGGAATGGACAAACCGAATTAGTGGAAGTACTGACGGGATTACGAGAGTTAGACCAGGGAACCTTGCAGATCGGAGGACAAGACCTGACGAATAAGAATCCCAGAGAAATCACAGATCAGGGGAGAATCTGTCATGTACCAGAAGACCGACACGCTTTTGGAATGGTGGCAGGGTATTCAGTGGCAAACAACCTAGTTCTGAATTCCTATTACAAGCCACCATTTGCAAACGGTGTAACCGTTCAGCAGGAAGCTATCGAGCAACATGCAAAAGCACTGGTTGAAAAGTTTGATGTCCGAACTCCCTCAGTACACACATCCGGAGGAAGTCTGTCTGGGGGCAATCAGCAGAAAATGGTGATTGCTCGGGAGTTGAGTCGGCCGATTCAATTGCTAATTGCAGCACAGCCCACTCGGGGCATTGATGTTGGTTCGATTGAATTCATTCATCAGCAAATAGTTGCCAAGCGAGATGAGGGAGTGGCGGTGCTGTTGGTCAGTTCGGAGTTGGATGAAATCCTTGCACTTTCCGACCGGATTGTCGTGATGTATAGAGGCAGTATCATTGGGGAAGTAGATGGCAAGGACGCAACCCGCCAGCAGTTGGGCTTGCTGATGGCGGGGGTCAAATCAACTCTTAGTGAAGGGCTAGATTGATAGATTACAAGTCTCTTGAAGCAAAAAGTTTCCTGTTTACTCCGCAAATTCCAAATCATCTGCAACTGAATCAATGCCAGCCTGGGCGCACTCTTCATCAGTGGCCGAATCTGCGCCTGAAACTCCGATTCCTCCGAGAAAACGTCCACCTGCGCTGAAAGGGAGTCCACCTTGGGTTGGGACGACTCCATCTGCATAGGCCACGGCACCGATTTCTCCCAAATTTGCGGTTGAGGCTTGGGTAAGTGCAGCGGCGTATGCTTTTCCTTGGGAGATTTCAGAAGTCATTGGTGAAGCCATTGGATTGCGGGCAAAGGCGGTTAGACGCCCTTCTCTGTTCATCACGGCAGCCGAAACATTATAGCCTTTTTCCTGGCAGTCCTGAACCGCTGTAAGTGCCATCTGAACAGACAGCTCAGCATTGAGAAACACAAAGTTTTGAAGTGTCTGGGCCGAACTTGAGCTGTAGGAAGCAGTGAGCAAAAGGATAGTAATGAAATTTCTGAGTGTCATGTATGTTCCACTGAAAAATTAGAGTAAAGGCTTCTCAATCCTCGTAGTATAGTTTTTGTGAGTGATCAGGGGATATTCGAAAATGAAACAATGCCTTGACGCCACAGGATCAGAGGCATAATCTCA
>WTIF01000100.1 GCA_011522845.1 Deltaproteobacteria bacterium | reverse complement strand
GGGATTTACAGCGATTCCAATTACAGTTGGAGCAACGCTGCTGCTACCGTGGTTAGTAATTAGAATTGTTGATGATCATTTGATGACGGGGCAATTTGAAGGCTTCAGTGAGTTGATCTGGGCTTCGGCTGGTGTCATTGCTTTAGGCTATGTAGCGGATGCGGTTTATACCTTTTCACTTCAAAAGACCGGACAACTTGCCATTTACGAACTCCGAAAGGATCTCTACGAACACATTCTTTCCCTCCCCCGCATCTTCTTTGATCAACGACCTGTTGGGGTAATTCTTACAAGAATTACAACAGATCTGGAAGCCTTAGGTGAATCCCTGGCAGCTGGCGTTTTGTCGGTATTTACGGATTTACTCAAAACTGTCGCGCTCCTTGGAGTTCTACTTTATTTTAGCTGGCAGTTAACATTGATCGTTTTGTTAATCCTGCCTGCCATTTATTTCATCAGTAATTATTTGAGAGCAAAACTACGTCTCTATTACAATTTGACGCGGGAGGCTCTTGCCCTGGCAACGGGTTTTCTACAGGAGTGTTTGAACGGGGTAAAGACGGTTCAGCTTTATGCAGCGGAAATCAAAGTTCAAAAGCAGTATGAGGAAAAAACTCAGCATTTCCTCCACGCACAATCGCGCTCAAATTTCTACGATGCAACTCTGTTCTCTGTCATTGAAGGAATTACCTCTATCGCCATGGCACTAATGATCTGGTATGGCGCCCATGAAATTCTGGATGGAACTGTCACAGTGGGCACCCTGATAGGATTTATAAATACTTTGAACAGAATCTTTGTACCCATTAGAGAGTTTACGCAACAACTGACTGTTTTTCAGAGAGCAATGTCATCCTTGGAAAATATCGAGAAATTGTTTAAGGAAGAAACCGATGTGGCTCTCTCAGAGATAAAATTACAAAAGCAAGTAACCAAAAAATTAGATGCTTTTGAGACTCTGAGATTTGAAAATGTTCGTTTTCGTTACTCGCCAAGCACTCCTTATGTCCTCAAAGGTATCACTTTTGAGGTCAACAAAGGTGACCGTGTTGCGATTGTGGGTACGACGGGATCCGGCAAATCAACCATTCTTCGCATCCTGACCAGAACCTACACCAATTACGAGGGTTCTATTAGAATTAATGGAGTCGAGTTGTCGTCAATCCCAAGAGGAAAGCTCCAGCGCCTGATTGCTCTATTACAACAAGAAACTTATTTGTTCGAGGAGAGTGTTGGATTCAACATCTCACTGGGAAGAGAAGGTATGGAATCTTCTGAGATTGAAGAAGCCGCGCGGTATGTTTATGCCAACGAATTTATTGAAAAATTGCCAGAAAAATTTGATTTTCAGCTTCTTGAAAATGGTAAAAATCTCTCGGAAGGAGAAGCAAGACTGATTGTGTTTGCCAGGGCTATTGCAGGCAAATCAGATCTTTTTGTCTTGGATGAAGCAACAAGTTCAGTGGATTCAGTGACTGAAAATTTGATTCAAAAAGCGATTGAGAGAATTTTCGAAGACAAGACGGTTATCGCAATAGCTCATCGTTTAAGCACCATCCGCCATTCTACGAATATACTTGTGATTTCAAATGGTCTTATCGCAGAAAGAGGAAATCATGAAGAACTGGTTTCATTGAATGGAATTTATGCCCAATTATTAAAAACTCTTGAACAGCAACAGTCTTCAATTCTTCCAGAAACTCGGGATGCAAACTAACAAAACAATGAATAATTCCAATCGTCCCACCAACATAAGAAACATGAGTAGAACTTTGGCTACATCAGGTAAGGTGGCTGCCAGTGCTGGATTGTGAGATAATCCAAAGCCAGTTCCTAAATTCCATAGACAAACCAATACCATTTGCCAAGCACTGAAAATATCTAAATCAGAAAGAATCGTCAGGAAAAATCCGCCTAGCAAACTCACCAGTAGATGAACTCCAAACAAACCAAGAATTGCCTGAAAGACTTCTTCACCAACAGTTTTACCATTGATCCTCAAGGGTATAATTGCCATTGGTTGTAAAATTCTCCGGCTCAATGAATAGAGATACTTCCACATTACGACCAACTGCTGCATCCGCATCCCACTAGCACTCGAACCAGTACAAGCCCCCATAAACAGCGCTAAAAAGAGAATGGCCTGAGCACCTACTGGCCAATTTAAATACGATTCGAATTGAATTCCAGTGTTTGTGATCATTGAGACTGTTTGGAAGAGGCCATCTCGTAAAGATTCTTCAAAATTCAATAAATTATCAGCAAAATACAGAAACACTGCGCAAGTGACTGACAGCAGAGAAACAAACAATAGATACCAGAGCCATTCAGACTCGTTGTGAATGTTTTGCCAGTTTTGGCTTTGAAGTCGGATCACAAAAAGAATATTTGTTCCTGCAGTGATCATAAAAAAAATAGCACCCCACTCCAGGAATGGTGTCCCAAAAGCTGCCCATCCGTCATTATAATTACTGAATCCAGCCGTAGCCCATATCCCCAATGAATGACAAATCGCATCATGCAGGTCCAAACCACCTAAAACCATCCAGAAAGAACTCAGAATATGAAGCGAGACGTAAAGGAAGAAGATTTTGAAAATAATTTGAGGGATTCCCCAAATTTGTTTACCAAACTGAGTCCCTGGAGATTGAATTCGGAGGCTTTCCTGACGACTAAGTTGTAGCCCTGCTACTCCCATAATTGGTGGAATGTAAAGGAAAAGGAGTATGATCGTGAGACCTCCAATTGACTGAATAAATGCCCTCCAAAATTGAAGATGTGCTGCCAAGGATTCAACATCTTCAAAAATTGTTGCACCACTTGTTGTTAGCCCAGAAGTAGACTCAAAAAGTGCTTCATATAAACTAACATCTGCAATCAACCAGATTGGAATAGCACAAATGGAAATTGTGATTAGGTAACCTAGAATCAGAAAAATTATTCCTTCTCTCAGTCGAAAGATGCCCAGACCGTGATGGAATCTTTTCAGCAGAAAGCTAAGAATGAGGCAGAACGCCGAGGGGAGCAAATAGGCAGGAGCAGAGTTAACATCTTCAAGAAGTGAGTAACTTGTTGGGAGGATCAAAACAATTGAAATTCCTCCCAGAACCCAATGAAGGCGATGAAAGATGATTTGCCAGTTCATTTTGGCAAATTAAGGAGATTCTGATTGGTTCTCAGTTTTTTTTTCGTTTGGAGAAGCTACTTTCGCGATCCAAATACTGACTTCATAAAGGATAATCAGTGGGCCTGCCATAAGTGTCTGAGTCACGACATCAGGTGGAGTAAGGATCGCTGCAAGAATAAATACAATGACTAGGGAATACTTTCGGTTTTGCCTCAACCATTCTGCTTCAACAAGTCCCATTCTCGCCAAAATATAGATGATTGTTGGCAGCTCAAAGATAAGGCCAAAAGCAAAAAGTAATTTTACCGTCAGCGACAAGTAAGCACCCATCCGAAGGGAGGGCAATGTGAATTGATTTTCAAACCCAAGGAAAAAATCGTATCCGAAAGGCAGCACAGCAAAATAGCCGAACATTCCACCACCAACAAAAAGTGGGTATGAAACCAGTAGGAATGGCCAGAATGCTTTTCTTTCATGATTGTAGAGTGCAGGGCTGATGAACAGCCATAATTGTGAGAGAACAACAGGAAAGGTCAAAAAGAGCGATGTATAGAGCCCAATTGCCAAATAAGTGAAGAAAGGCTCGGTCAATTCGTCAAAGACCAGAGGAATATTC
>WTIF01000066.1 GCA_011522845.1 Deltaproteobacteria bacterium | reverse complement strand
TCGTAGCGCTGAATCGTCTGATCTTTCGTGATCAGCGTCATTTGATGCAGGAGGGCTTGGGCGATCATCAGGCGGTCAAAAGGATCTTTGTGAAGTGGGGGTAAGGCTACGGAGTGTAGCATTTCAGGGATTGTTGGAGGAAGGCATCGAATTCCAGCGGCATGTTGAAGCTCCTCGCTCCAGTTCTGCACATTGAAATCAGCGAGTCGACCGGACCTGATGAGCAGGGCAATTTCCCAGAAGACAACTGTCGAGACATGGAGTCGTCCCTGCTGCGCTAAACGGTCCAACTTCTCTAACTGAATTTTTGAGAGAACTTGCTGATTGCTCCAGAACAGCAGCGCGTGGGTGTCCAGCAGAAAAGCCATTGGGAGGCGTCAGTCGTACTTTTGCCAGAGATCGTCAGCCAGGGGCTGCAGCAGTTCCTCAGGATCGACCAGGAGCTTAGGCTGATCTGTGACCCTTTTGCGCCAGTCCTGGGGAGTAGGCCCGACCAGTCGGGCAACTTCCTGCTGGTTACGTTGAATCACAATGGTTTCACCGGCTGCAACTTGATCCAGGTATTGAAAGAGGTGTTGGCGGAAGTGAGAGACAGAGACAGTGAGCATGGCAGTTTTTGTACAAAGTAAAAATAGATGTAGAACACTAAGTAAATGGCTGCTTTATGTCAAGTGTGGAACTGGGACTTTTCGAGTAAAAAGGGGCGGGAAAAGTTGGCTACAAGCTAGGAAGTGGGACTACTTCAAACTGCCCAATTTCCACACATTTCACGCTCAAAACAAACCCTCGGCTCCTTTTCAGCAATTGGAATCTTCGTGGCCTTGCTTTGCGTTTGTGCTGCTCAACTCTTGATGAAACTGTGGATTAGTCTTATAGTAAGGATTCCTTACATCCTTTCGAGAATGAAGAATGCTTGCCAAGCTGACCACCAAGAATCAACTGACACTGCCGAAAAGAGTCGTTGCGGAGGTTGGAGCAGAGGACTATTTCGATGTCGAAGTACGAAACGGTCAAATTGTTCTGACTCCCGTCCGAATCCAACGGGCAGATCTGGTACGGGCCAAGTTGGCGGAGTTGAACCTGGAGGAATCTGATCTGGAAGAGGCCGTAACTTGGGCCAGGAAATCTCAGCAATCCCCTTGCACTGAATGAGTCGATTTGTTCCCAAGGTTGTTCTGGATACCAATTCTGTCTTGTCGGCCCTTCTCTTTCCCAAGGGTCGCTTGGTTCCATTGCGTGTTGGTTGGCAAGCAGCGAAATTCGTTCCCTTGGTATCGAAGGAGACGGCCTCAGAACTGATTCGTGCGTTGAGCTATCCCAAGTTCAAACTCAGTCCTGCGGATCAGCAGGAGCTACTTGCTGACTACCTTCCCTATTGTCTCACGGTCAAAGTACCCGAACCTCCACCTGAGACTCCGATTTGTCGAGATCCTGCGGACATCCCATTTCTCCAGTTGGCTCGAGCAGGCAATGCAGATTACTTGGTGACAGGCGATCAAGATCTGCTCGTCTTAGCAGAGTCGTTTGTGTGCCAGATTCATCCGAGGAACCACTGAATTCCATGATCCTCAACGGTTCACTGAGTTGGAATGGCCAGAAACCTGCGCTAGAGCCACCCATTCAATTGCTGGACTCGGGCAAATTACTGAGCAGTCTGATTCAGGAAGATCGTCGATGATCTTATTTTGTGACACCTCTGCCCTGATAAAACTCTATGTGCAAGAGGAAGGAAGTGAGTTGATGTTAGAGGTCGCCAAAGAGGCCGCAGTTGTCGCAGTCTGCCGGATTGCCTGGGTAGAAGCGATGTTCGCTTTTGCCCGAAGGAGTCGTGAGGCCCCGGAAGAAACTCCACTATTGAATCAAGTGCGTGGACGCTTCCAGCAGGACTGGGGGAGTTTTGCAACGGTTGAGGTGAACCAGCAACTGGTGGAGCAGGCCGGAGAGTATGCTGAGATCTTTGCACTCCGTGCTTATGACAGTATCCAACTTGCCGCTGCACAGACTCTCCAGCAAGGGGATTCAGGAAAAGTGAGCTTTGCCTGTTTTGATCAACGTCTGCAAAAAGCAGCTCAGTTGCTGGGACTGTTCCCGATACCCTTTGATACTCCAAACCAGTCGGCTTCCTAACCATAGTTTCCGCAATTTTCTACTTCTTAGTATCTGATTGGAGTAGCAATGATTCTTTTTGCAGCAGACAATCACTACGGCACTCACGCAGGACAAAATCTCTTCGAGTGCCTACGTCCACACCATGAGATCCAATTTCACGAAGACGACTGGCGTTGTTTGATGGAGGAGAATCTAGCGGAAACGTACGATTTGTTGATGTTTCACCTGATTGGAGGCACCTGTGATGTTCCGGCTCCCGGTCCGGTAGCTGAGCAGCAGGTGAAGGAATACTTACAGGCGGGCAAGCCCATGTTTCTGTTGCACGGTTCCAGTGCTGCCTTCTGGCAGTGTGCGTGGTGGCGCTCGATTGTCGGCTTTCGTTGGGTCCGCAAAGATGATCCTGATGGATTCGCTCCGAGTTCGCACCCAATCCGTCCCTACTTGGTGGAGGTAGCCAAGAGCCGGCATCCCTTGTGTCAGCAACTACAGGACGTCGCACAACCTTCCGACGAGATCTACATCAATCTGGAGCAAAGCTGTCCGGCGACTACCTTGATGACCACCACGATTGAGGAAGGGACCTTTCCCATGGCCTACGAGACGATCACGCCGTGGGGTGGAAAGATCGTCTCCTACCTCCCGGGCCATGCCCCCAAAGCTGTTCAACACTCCGGCAACGTCGCCAACTGCTGCAGCATTATCGAGTATCTAATCACTTCCACCTAGGATCAGGCATTGTTTGACTCACAGGTACTTGCCTTCACCCTGGTGGTCGCAGCGTTGGCCTTTACCCCGGGGGCTGACACGATGCTGGTGGTCAAGAATGGCATTCGGTCCGGTAGTCCAGCCGGCTGGGCCACTACCTTTGGGATCCTGGGAGGCACTTTGCTGCACGCGGTGATCTCTGCCCTCGGACTTTCCATTGTGCTGGCGCAGTCAGCAACTCTCTTTCAGTTCATCAAGCTACTTGGGGCTCTATATCTGGTCTGGTTGGGTCTGCAGGCACTCCGCCAACTTCCGGAACTACGTACCGATGAGAATCTGACAAAACTGGCAATCTGGACTGCCTTCCAAGAGGGACTGATCACTAATCTATTGAATCCCAAGGTGGCTATTTTCTATCTTGCCTTCCTGCCCCAGTTTATCTCTCCCGAGGATCCTGTGCTCGCCAAATCCCTATTGCTTGCAGGAATTCACAATCTGCTCAGCCTGATCTGGCTCGGTGGGTTGGTCGTGGTGATTGGACAGGGGAAACGCTGGATCGAAAAGCGCAGTGTCCAACTCTGGCTTTCTCGGGTCTCTGGGTTGATCCTGATTGGGCTTGGGGTGCGGTTGGTATTAGAAGAAAGGTAGGTTTGGTCAGTACTTAAACTTGGTGGTAACCAGTTCCCAGCATAGGACTCCTGCAAGGATAAGCACGAAGGAACTGCAACTCTGATGTTGGTGAGTAATGAATGGTGGAATTCAATGTAACAGCCCCAACAATTTGACCAAAGGTTGGGACTCATTTGCTTCAACTATGGCTTCACCACCGAACCATCCGCTCGTCGGACGGTGTCCCAGGCGCCACCGAACTCGTACTCGTTGTAAGGAAACTTCGCGGCTAGTTCCTCGTTGATGTCAATCCCCAGGCCTGGCTT
>WTIF01000227.1 GCA_011522845.1 Deltaproteobacteria bacterium | reverse complement strand
GGATTCTGGTGCCACCAGTGCTCGAAGGGAGAAGAATAGAGGATGCGGTCGATGGTTTCATCTGCCACTCTGGGAAGCTTTGAATCTTCTACAAGCTGATTGACATTTTTGAGGCCACTGATGGACTCTTCCAGTGTGGTGAATGGATAGTCAGTACCGAAAAAGATCTTATCTGTGACCAAGTACTCCTGAGCAGTGATCAGGATGTTGTAGTATTGCCAGGGACGGTAAAAGAGGGCTGAGACCTCCGCATAGACGTTGGGGTTTTTACGGATCACTGCTACACACTCTTCGTACCATGGATGCCCCATGTGGGCGAGGATGATCTTTAAATCTGGATACTTCTGTGCGATGGGGTCCACGTGGATTGCACGCCCCAACTCCAGTGGTGAATTGTGGGCAAACGTTGTTCCCATGTGGAGCGTCAGCGGTAGATCTTTTTGAACGCAGTAGCGATAGAGTGGATCCATCCTGGGGTCATCCAACGGCACACCATTGTAGATCGGTCCGTACTTGACACCCTGCAAACCATGATCTTCGATCACAGCTTTCAGCTTTTCGATGGCTTCTTCTTCCCTCGGATCAAAATAGGCAAAGCCTACAAACTTATCCGGATATTTTTGGACAGCTTTGACCACCGTGCTGTCTTCTCCTTGGATTCCCACTGAATCGCCATAGCGAGGAGAGAAGATGATCACCTTGTGTGCAAGCTCCATCGCTGCAAAGATAGAGTCTGCGTCTGTTGGAACCAACAGCTCTCCAGGGCGGACTCTGGCAATTTGCTCCAAGTAACTCTGGGAGTAGTGATCTGGATCCCAGATGTTGACATGACAATCTACGATTTGTCGTGTTTCGCTCACAGAATTCCGTGTTCTTCAAAAGCTTTGGCGAGGCTCACTCCGTTCTCTAACATGCCACGCACCTGATTTTCTTCCCTCACTTTCTGCAGTGCCTTCTCCACAACCTCTGCAGTGATCTGCTGAGGTACGATCACCACTCCGTCCACATCACCAAAAATAAAGTCTCCACTGTTGACGTTGACTCCGTGAATTTTTCCTGGGACGTCATACCACATCAGCTTGCCACGGTGCTTGCTATCAAGGGGTCCGATGTTTCCAGCAAATACAGGAAAATTCATCTGGCGAATACGCTTTACATCCCGAACGGATCCATCCGTCAGGCAGCCAGCTGCTTTCAGATACTGGGATCGCGTAGAGAGTAGCTCTCCCCAAGGAGCAATCTCATGATGTTGATGACAGAGCAATACCGCGACTTCATTGGGTTGAAGGCTGTCGATTAAAGCGATCTCATGCTCGTAGACATTCACCTGTTCATCATCATGATAAATTTTCATGTAGATGCCAACTCGCGCAAGCCCACAAAGGATCATGCCGTCATCAAGGGGCCGAATTCCTGAACTCAGTGCCTGATTCAGGTAGCCCAAACTATCCAGAGTGTCTGAGAGCACGGCACTGTAGAGGGTATACTTCAATTCTTGGAAATTCATATTGGCTCAATTGGGATAGTGACAGGAAACCAGGTGTGGTTGAGTGAGTTGGGTAGCATCACTGAGCTGTGGAGATTCTCCCATGCAGCGTTGTTTTTCTGGTTCTGAGAGAGACTTAAACTTTGGGCATCGTGGATGGAAAGCACAGCCCGATGGGGGAGAGACAGGATTGGGTACATCGCCTTCCAAGACAATCCGGTCACTCTTCCGATCCAGATCCGCAATCGGAATCGCAGACAATAACGCCTGGGTGTAGGGATGACGAGGTGTACGATAAAGTGCTTCGCTCTCCGCCAATTCGACAATCTTCCCCAAGTACATTACTGCAACTCGGTCACTGATGTATTCAACCACGCTCAGATCATGTGTGATGAAGATGTAAGTCAAGCCTCGTGCTTGCTTAATCTCTTGCAGCAGTTGAAGCACTTGGGCTTGGATGGAGACATCGAGCGCGCTGACTGCTTCATCGCAGATGACAACTTCTGGATTGACACACAGAGCCCGAGCAATTCCGATGCGTTGCCGTTGTCCACCTGAAAACTCATGGGGATAGTTGTCCATTTGCTCTCGGCGCATGTTGACCGCTTCCAGCAGATCTCCAATGATCTTGCGACGCTCTGCTTTGGTCTTCACCCCATAGAGCTTGAGTGGATCCTGCAGGGAACCAAACACCGTGAAGGCTGGATTGAGAGAAGAGTGTGGGTCTTGAAAGACAATCTGAATTTTTTGACGGATGTGCTTGAACTCCTCAGGGCTTAGGTTCAGCAAATCATAGGTCTGCTCCCCTTCCTGATAGAGGATTTGCCCACCAACAGCACCAACAAGTTGGATGATGGATTTTCCCAATGTTGTTTTGCCACAGCCGCTCTCCCCAACCAGTCCAAGTGTTTCTCCTCGATAGATCTCCAGATCTACCCCATCAACCGCCTTGACATGAGCAGCAACGGTGCGCAAAAGCCCCTTTCGAACAGGAAAATAGGTTTTTAAGCCCTTAATGTGCAGAATCTTTTCTTGGCTAGGCATTGCTCAGAACCTTTTCACTGTGCCAGCAGAGTGCATCGTGGGTTTCACTGATTGGCTGAGAACTTGGGAAGACTTGGCACTGCTCGGTAGCGTAGGGGCAGCGTGGTGCGAATTGGCATCCTTTAGGACGTTGATAGGGGTCAGGGGTTGAACCCTGAATCGGAGTGATTTGTTGTTGTTTCCCTTTGCCTAGGATGGGGATCGATTTCAGTAATGCTTCAGTGTAGGGATGTGCTGGACGCCGAAGTACATCATCAACCGTCCCCTGCTCCACGATATTGCCCATGTACATCACTGCTACGTGATCGGCCAGTTCAGCAACGACCCCCATATCATGAGTGATCAGAATGACTGCGGTGTTGTTTCGCTGTTTCAGTTCCTCAATCAGTTCAAAAATCTGGGCTTGGATCGTGACGTCTAGGGCGGTGGTGGGCTCATCTGCAATCAAAATTTTAGGCTTGCACGACATCGCCATGGCAATCATCGCCCGCTGACGCATTCCCCCGGAAAATTGGTGAGGATATTCCTCGGATCTTTGTTCAGCAAGGGGAATCCCCATCTGTTGTAGTAGTTCAATGGAGGTCTGCTTGAGTTGAGCAAGTGTGTTCTTCGAATGATACTGCAGTCCCTCAGAGATTTGAGCTCCGATGCGATAAACGGGGTTCAGGGCTGTCATTGGATCCTGAAAGATCATCGAAATCTCTGCTCCACGTAAAGCCCGCATTTCCTTTCCGTTCCGTTCCAGTTGGTCGATGCGGATATCTCCTTTTTCGGAATGATAGACGATTTCTCCTGATTCAATTCTTGAGAGCTTGGGGAGCAATTGAGTGATGCTGGAGGCTGTGATGCTCTTGCCGCAGCCACTTTCTCCAACGATACAAAGCGTCTTTCCGCGATACACATCGAACGACACCCCATCGAGGGCCTTGTTGCAGCGGTTGTTCACATAGATGTAGGTTTTGAGATCCTTAACACTCAGGACTTTTTGATCAGCACTCATCTCAGCCCTGCATTGTTGGGTCTGTGGTGTCCCGTAGGCCGTCTCCTACAAAATTGATGGCTAACACAAAGAGCGAGATGGTCACCGCAGAAGGAAGCCAAACCCACCAGTAGTTTTGGAGAATTCGTAAGTCCTGAGCAACATTGAGGATATTCCCCCATGTGGGAATGTTCAGGGGAACACCGAGGCCAAGAAAGCTGAGCCCTGCTTCCTGCAGGATGAACATTGCTGTGCTCAGAGTAATGTTGACCATAATCGGTCCGAGGGCGTTCGGTAGGATGTGTTTGAAACAAATGGTGAAGGTGTTCAGGCCAAAAGCCCGAAGTGCCTGGACGTACTCCTCCTCACGTAGGGAAAGCATCTGTGCCCGGGTTAGTCGATACAAGCTACCCCAACCCGTTAGTGTAAAGATGATGATCAGATTCATCAGGCTCTGCCCAAGGATCGTCACCAGCATCAAAACCAGGATGATCTGAGGAAAGGACATGACCACTTCAGAAATCCGCAAAAACGTGCTGTCCCACCAGCCACCCTTGTAACCTGTGTAGGCGCCAATGCTGACTCCGATGAGAGCCGCTCCCAACGCACTGCCCAACCCGACCAAAATCGAGATCCGCCCTCCGTAGATAATGCGGGCGAACACATCCCGGCCAATCTTGTCGGTACCGAGGATATGATCTGCGCTGGGGGGCTTAAGCATCATCCGTAGGTCGACTTTTTGTGGGTCGTATTGAGTAACAAGAGGAGCGAACACCGAGGCCAGAATCATGATCGTCACAAAAGCCAGCCCTAGTACAGCTAGTTTATTACCAGCAAGTTTGCTCAGTGCTCGGTTGCTGGATGCCGCCCTGAGAGTACCTTTTTCTGTTTTTTCACGGAGGATATCAAATTTCTTATCCAGCCGAGTTGGACGTCGCGTTATTATTCTGGCGTCACTCAAGTTTTATCCTTGGATCTAGTAGTGCGGTCAGTAGGTCAATCAGGAAGCTAGCAAACAAGACTGCGGTCACAGACAGAAAAGAGATCATCATCACCAGTGGATAGTTCTGACCGCGAACAGCGTTGACAAACAAGTCACCTACGCCAGGCCATTGGAAGACCTGTTCGATGATCACAGTCCCACCAATTAACATTGGTAAACGGAAGCCAATCAGCACAACTACGGGAATTAGGGCCACGCGAAGACCATGAATAAAATTGACTCTCCACTCAGGAACTCCCTTGCTGCGAGCGGTTCGGATGAATTCTTTGTTTAGAGAGTCAAGCATACTGGAACGTGTGTAGCGCATCACTCCAGCAGTCATGATCAGCCCCAAAACCATGGCAGGCATCACCAAGTGTGGCATGTGGTCCCAGTAACTGTCATAACCGGGCATCAAGCGTTTGCCGACGGGTAGCCATTCCAGTTGCAGTGCAAAGACGACGAGGGCAACCAGTCCAAAAATGAACTCAGGAATCGAAACGCCGATCATGCCGAAGACAGTCAGCGAGTTGTCCATCAGCGAGCCTCGCTTCAAGGCACTGATTGAACCGAGAACAACTCCGAAGAGTGTTGAAAATAATAGTGCAGCTACGGACAGTTCAAGAGTTGCAGGCACACGCTCGAGGACTAATTGAGAGATGGGGACCCCACTCGCTAGGCTGTAGCCGAAATCACCCTGCAGAATGCCGCCCAGCCAATAGAAGTAGCGGACAATGAAAGGATCATTCAAGCCCAGGGCTTCCCTCATCGCTATCAACTCTTCTGGTTTGAGATCAGCAATGGCTTCTGGAGGTAGTAAGTAAGAGAGGACATCTCCTGGAGTCAGTTCCAATCCCAGATAGATGAGGAAGCTGATTCCCAATAGCATGGGAATCAGATAGAGCAGTCGTCGGGTGAAGTAAACAAACATGAAAGCTTAAGACCCAACACCTGCCTTGAAGTCAGATGTTGGGTTGATTGAGAGGCTTAGTTTTTCGCGTACTTGTTGAACCAGATCATCCGTGTGTACGGGATGTCTGCCGGAATGACGCGCATGTGGTCCATCTCTTCAAGAGATTTAACGTCTGCCACGTTCTTGGTGAACCCATAGTCAAGCTTACTAGCTAAGGCGTTCTTGACAAGGTTGGCATCATTGTCACCACTTGGATAGGCAACGATCTCGTCAATCCGAGCGACTCCCTCATGGTAGTCCTCGAATGGGACCATGACTAAGTAGTCGTTCATTTTAACTTCCTTGACCTTGTAAGGACCGGAGCCTACAGGGTTTTGCCAGAAAGGATGCTGCTGGAATTTCGCAGGATCTACGCCTTCCAGATACTTGCGTGGCAAAGGAGCCCACTGCGCAAAGGTCAGCAGAACATTGGGATCTACTTGAGCGAAAGACAAGGTGATCTTGTTACCGCTAACAGCGATGCCGGAAACGCTGGATGCAGAGCCGTTCATGAAGGCTTCCGCACCTTCCAGATAACTAAAAGTCGTCTTGAAGATTGGCATGATGTTAGGGACTTTGAGCGCTAACTCAATGTTCCATTTGATCTCGTCGGCAGTGATCGCTGAACCATCGTGCCACCGGAGGCCATTCTTTAGTTCGAACGTCAGCGTCTTGGCGTCCTTGCTCAGATTGTAGTACTTGGCCATTTTGGGACGGGTTGGAGCCAAGCCACCGTCACAAGTAATTAGCCTATCAAGCAGGACCTTGTTCGTAATAAACAGACCAGGATTGAACCAGGGATGGTCAAAAAATTCGCGCGGTCCTGTGTTGGTATTCATTACCATTTTACCACTAGAGTCAGGCTCGATAGTCCACTTGGTTACATCCCAATCGTAGTTGTACTGTGGATTGCCGTAGATTCCACCGTTGCGGTTCAGCTTATTGCTCTCATAGATGAAAGCTTGCTGGTAGTAGAGAGGAAGCGTGAAGAGTTCCGTCTGCATGTAATCTTCCATCTCGAAGAAGATCTTCTTTTGCTCAGCAATGTCTGCGGTACTGGTCAGCACATCAATCATGCTGTCTACCTTGGCATCTGCTGGGGAGATGGACATATCACCAGTCTTGTAACGGCTGAAGTACTCTTGCAGCGCTAGAGGTCCATGGGCTCCGTAAGCCAGATCCCACTTCACTACAGAGGGACCGTTTTTTGGGTCTTTTGGAGCAGTCCAAAGCTGGGCACCAACGTCTCCTTCCAGCCTACGGAAGTTCATTTTGATACCAACATCACCTAGATATGCTTGAATGGCAGTCATCAAGTCAACCGTTAGTTGGTCTCCGTAATAGTAGACCATGTCGAGTTCTTGGCTCGAATTCCAGTTGGCTTCTTTCAGCAACTGGCGGGCCTTGTCTGGATCATAGGAATACTTGGGCAATCCAGGCTTTTTGAAGGGACCGTTCGGGATGTGACTGTCTGCAACGATGGCCTTGCCTTCGAGCAAGGTCTCTTGAATGGTGTCCATGTCAATCGCATAGGCAATCGCTTGACGGACCCGTGAGTCTGAGAGCGGATTGCTGTTCTTGGGCATCGCCAATAGCTGAGTAGCGAAACAAAGCGTAACGACGAGCGGTAAAAGGAATCGGATTTTCATCGGTTACCTCGCTTGAGAATTAACGGAAAAAAGATCATCAAGAAATCAATGCTTCATAGGCAACTCCTTTTCGTTGCGTTGTTGGTTGAAGGTCTATCAATTGACCAATCGGGCAAAACCCGTGTGCTTGGTTTCGAACGCTTCCTGATCATAAAACTGCCCGGACTTCAACTGCTGATTGATTTGGTCAAAGCAAGCCTCTGCTTTCTCAAAGTAGTGATCCAGGTGTCGATCTTGATGGGCAAAGGTAGGATTGAAACTGGATCCGGCCATGATTCCCTGCTGTAGCATCAAGCGGGTGAACAAGGTCATGATGCGGTTGGCCTGTTCATGCTCAAAACCAAGTTGCACCAACTCTGGACGACCCTTGACAAAAGTTGGCAACTGGCATGATTGTCCCAAGTCCAGCCAGCGTTCCATGAAGTTGCTACCAATCTGATGCAGATGTGCTGGAACGTCCAAACGTGTCATCTTTTCCACGGCAGCCAATGCGGCTGTGGGCCCAATTGATTCAGACCAATAGGCGCTGGAGATGAAGGTTCTCTCAAAAAATTTCATCTCCGAGGCTTGCCCGATCACTGCCCCCATGGGATAGCCGTTGCTCAAGGCCTTGGCAAACACCGCAAGATCCGGTGTTACTTGGTATTTCAGGTGGGCTCCTCCCAAGCAAAGTCGCCAACCAATCGAAATCTCATCAAAAATTAGCTTCGTCCCGTGCTGTGTTGCCAACTTTCGGACTTTTTCCAGGAATTGGTTTTCTGGCTCCACTCCGCGAGTTGTTTCCATCACCACGGCAGCCAGTTGATGATGAGCGAAGATTTCTTCCAGTTCAGCTAACTGGTTGTAACGAAACGGGAGCGCTGTGCCTTTCAGGCCAGCAGGGACTCCCAGTGGATCCAATCCAGGCAGCAGGTGATCTTGTAAGCCATTCGGACCGTCCTCCAAATTGACGGCTAGATACCAGTCATGCCAACCGTGATAACCACATATTGCTACCTTGTCTCGACCCGTGACAGCACGGGCAATCCGCACAGCCATTGTCATTGCTTCCCCGCCAGTTCGAGCATAGCGAACCATTTGAGCCCAAGGATGAATCTCCAGCAGGCGCTCTGCCAACCGCACTTCATCATAATTGGACAAGGAAGACATGGAACCCAATTGAACTCGGCGTAGCACAGCGTTGTTCACATCAGGATCAGCGTATCCAAGTAGGCAGGAGAGCACCGCGTTGGAAGCCATGTCAAGAAAGCGGTTTCCACCCTCATCGATGATCTCACAACCTGTTGCCTGGGTGTAGTAGGCAGGCCAGTAGTTGGGTGCCATCAACTCAGGTTTTTTGCTGAGCAGTTGAGTGCCGCCAGGAATCATGGTTTTTGCCAATTCATATTGCTCAAGGTTGCGCGCACTTTCATAGGAAGCGCCTAACCCTAGCAGGTGGAAGGCATTTTTGTAAAAGATATATTCCAGATCGGAGTCTTTCAGCGAGCATAGCTGCGCGGCAACCTGCAGTGCTAGCAAGGACTCAATACCCACAAGAGTGAATTCTCCAAAAGAAGAATCCTGACCAGTTGAAGAACTTTGGTTCAACCACTTGAAGCCGTTGGCGAGGCTGATAGCTTTTCCTCGCATTTGGGAAACAGGATAATCTGAGCCATACATCAGCCGGGTGATGCCGGTTGCACGAATGATCGCTTCCATGGAGGTTGGTTCACAGACCGCAGAGCTATCAAAAAAGACATTTTCAAACTGCCGCACTGCGTTCAGTCCCTCCATTGTATTCTTTGCAGCAAATCCTCGGGCACAGTGAGCCAGAACCAATTTGGCATTCTTGAAGCGGGATAGCCGATCTTGTAAGTAGCTCAGGTTGTTTGGATCACTCAGCGCCTGTGCTTTCACCAGATGAAGCATGATGATCAGGTTCTGCTGATCAGCGATCTCCCAGGCCCAGTCAGGTAAGAACTCTTCGATGTCCGCCTCAAAAGTATTATTGCGAGAGGCGTAGTGGTGGTAGCACTTGAAGCCACGGAAGGAATGCTGCTGTACAGTTTCACGTACTTGATCTGGATCATCAGTTGGCCCAATGATCATCAATCCATGAACAAAATCGTGCTTATGCGATTCCTGAAAAATGTGTTCGTTGGCTGCAGCAAAAGCCAGGTCTTTCAGCGGAAATGGAAAGGATAGGTACTGCTCCACTCGCTGCTCCAGCCAATGATTCATGGTTGAGCGTAGCGTCATCCCATCTGCTTCAACGGTTGTGGGTGTTTTTTGTGAATCAGTCAGGCTGTACAAATGCGTGTGAATATCAATGATGCGATTCGGCAAAAAATCAGAGAGCGTCTGCACAACCTGCTGGTCTGTGGCAGTGACTACATGCTGGCTCGGATCCAATAGTTGATGTTGTGCTGTAGAAAGCGCTACCATGCGGTCCAGCCTCCATCGATGACAAGATTTTGTCCGGTCATGTAACTGCTGGCTTGACTAGCCAGAAACACAACAGCTCCTTTCAATTCATCCGGCTGACCCATTCGCTTCATCGGGCTTTTCTGTTCAAGACGCTGTACCATCGCCTTAGGAGCACTCGGACCTGGAAATGGACCGGGGCTCAAGCTGTTGACCCGAACTCCCTTGGAAGCCCAATAGACCGCTAGGTGTCGTGTCATCTGCAGAATGCCGCCTTTCAAGGTGTGATAGGCCACAGGACTAGCTGGAGAAACGCCCTCATACGCATCAGGATACGACCCCACGGAACCATACATGGAACCTAGCATAATGATGGAAGCCTGCCGTTGTTGGGCAACCGCCAAAACACAGATAGCTTTTGCCAGGAAAAAATAAGCCGAGGCATTAGACAATTGAACCTTGAATTCTTCTTCTGTGACTGAATTCAAGTCGGCAGAAAGTGGGAAGTGACCGTTGTTGATCAACGTATCAATCCTTCCGTATTCTGCTTGAACTCTTTGAATCCCAGCCTGACGGGAAGTCTCATCCAGTTGATCCAACTGAATTCCCAAGTGAGTCTGCTGCACTGGTCTCGGCAATTGCTGAGCAAATTGCACAGCTTTATCCTCCTCACGACTACTGACCACTACACTCGAACCAGCTTCGGCCAAGCCCTGTGCAAGTGCTTTCCCCAAGTGGCCACAGGCACCAGTCACCAAGCTCACGGTACCAGTGAGATCAAACAATTGTTGGATGGTTTTGCTTTCATTTTGGATGCTGCTCATTCAACAACCTCTGCCAAACGAAGTTCTTGTTGAATGAATGGTTTTGCGCTTTGTTGATAGGCCTCAAATCTTTGCTGGTTACGTTGACAAGTAGCAGCTTTGAAAACCATCGCCAAAGCAGCTCGATTCCGGTCTGTAGTTTGGTTGCTACCTGCCCAGTGAATCGTCTCTGCGTGATGAATAACGGCATCCCCCGGGTTTGCAGTGACAGCAACTCCGGTTTGTTGGTCTTCTTCAGTGAAATCTACAATCGTTTGAGAAAAACCCAGATTACCAGAAAGCTGGTGAGGGCGGATTCCTCGTAAGTGTGAGCCTGGAATGAAGTGTAGGCATCCAGTTTTTTCATTAGCATGGTCCAATGCTAACCAGATTGTGAGTGCCTGAGGAGGCTCAAAACAAAAGTAAAAATTATCCTGATGTGGTGGTGTCTCGTGGAAATAATTAGGTGGTTTGTTGAACCACTCCAACGCCAATGCAGGTTCAACTTTCTCATCTAGTAAAACACTAGCTAGGGAACTCCACCTGGGACTGGTTGAATAGGTTTTGAAAAAATCATCTTCTTCAATGCGGTGGAGTTGCTTCAGTGAGCTTTTGTCGTGCTTGTTGGCATAAAACGCATGCTCATAATTACGTTTTTGATGAGTGATTTCGATCAGCCTTTCAAGGTTTTTCTGTACAGTTCTTAGTTCATTAGTGTCCAAAAAATTTGGCACGACAACATAACCGTTTTGTTGAAATGATTCTTTGAGTTGATTGATTTGAAAACTCATAAAATCTTTAGTTAGGCCATTGGTATGGAGTGATCAGCTTGAAATCTAGATCGTATGAAATTGCATTGATCTGATCCATAATATTTTTCTTTAAAGGGCCTTTCCTAAACCAAGTTAAATTGCTTTGAAACTGTTTTACTGATTCAACGCCAATCACTATATAGTCTGGTGAATAAGCTAAAATGTATCGCAAGGCTAGTTCATTGATTCCTATCCCAAAGCTTTCTGCAATTTGCCGGAGCTTCTCAGTCAATGGCTTGAGTGGCTGATGAAACTCCGAGAGTTTGCTAGGAACAATGGAAAATAAACCCTGTAGATAAACACTCCGAACAATGGTTTGCTTATGCTCTGAGTTTTCTAGAATTTCAGGAATCAGATTCCTTCTGTCCAGTAGATTTGCTGGTACTTGAATCAAGTCCAAGTGCGGATGCTTTGTCAGCTCACTATTGAATAAAGCATCGTGACCAACAGACGCGCCAATGTGTTTGCAGAGGCCTTTCTGCTTAATTTTGCTTAGTTCTTCTAGATGTGAGTGATCTAGTGCGCTGTGTAACAGCAGTCCGAAAATTTGATGGATC
The DNA here is from genome assembly GCA_011522845.1 of Deltaproteobacteria bacterium. GTDB lineage: Bacteria > SAR324 > SAR324 > SAR324 > NAC60-12 > JCVI-SCAAA005. The sequence continues at coordinate 2,984 of WTIF01000227.1, read as the reverse complement.
TTTAGTTTGCTAAGAGATTGATCCACATGCTCAAGAATGGATGCTAACGAGCTCACTTCAGCGAGTTTAGGTATCTTGGTAAAGACTCTAACTTGCTGATGGATTCCCAACTCACAGAAAATCTTTCCTAAGACTTCTTCACTACTCCCATAAGAGATTGCTGTATCATAATAGAAAATCTCGTTTTCAGTCGCACGTTCAATGATTGCTCTGATGGTACTCTCACTTGGTTGACCAGTTGAGTTGGCAATCCCGTAGTTCATACCAAACTGGGCTGTACCAATAATGAGTCGGGTCATTTTTTTAGTGCAACATGTTTCTGTTTATATGCTTGAGGTTACAGCCATATTTTGAGCAGTTATGCTGTTAGAAATATTCTGTCCAGAATTAAGCTACTCACCAAAAATCTGACCAAGTTGCTTTGCTCGACTACGTAGTCCATCCATGATTAGTTCAAAATCTCCGGCAAACGGAAAGATCTGGCAACCCAACTCCAAAGCCCTTTTAGCGTCTTCCTCATTGCGGATGGGGCGCCCCCAGTGAACCCCGTGCTTTTTGGCTGCGTTGCTGATGATGACATCAACTTCATCTAAGGTATGCGGACTCTCCATTTGCTTGTATCGTAGCCCTAGATCACCAATCCCAATGAATAGGGCGTCCACACCATTGACAGAGGCAATCGAGTCGATGTTCTCCACAGCCGCAGGTGTCTCAATCTGGACTACCAGAAAAGTCTCTTGGTTGACCAGATTGGTGTAGTCAAAGTTTTCTTGTTCCTGAAAATCAACCATAAAACCGCAGTCCAAGCCCGCACCGTCAATACCACGGTCCCCTAGTGGTGGGAATTTCACTGCGTTGACCAGATATTGAGCTTTTTCGGCATCAGAGACGTGTGGAATCATCAGCCCTGCGGCCCCATCCTCCAGATAGCGGTACAACTTACTTTTCTCCAGCGTACTGGGTCGCACCATCACATCAATATCATGTAGGTGGCTCATGGTAAGTAGCGACTGCACCTCACGATCATCAAAAGCACGGTGCTCTAGATCCAGCCAGATGCAGTCATAGCCAAAAGCCGCAGCATGTTTCACAAATGAAGGTATATAGTGCTGCAACGCACAGAATTTGGCAGGCTGTTGATTCTTCCATTTTGCGAGAGTTTTGCTTCTTCTCATAAAGGCTCTTTTTCAAAAGAGTGATGATTATTCGATCTTTGATGTTACCGGAAGAATCTCAGATCTTATTCTCCTCGCGGAGGTCATTGACGAGTTTTTGTTGATAAGCAGCATGAGCTGCTTCATCTACTTTTGCACTCGCAGCGTAGTAGATGAATCCAATGGCCTTTCTGCTTCGGGACGAACGGTTCTTATCTGCTAAATGAATCGTCATAGCATCATGTACCAAAAGATCTCCGGGTTGAGCCTTGATTTTGACCACTCGTTCCTCCTCATCAGGTCTTGGAAAATCAGTGATGCCTTGACTAAACCCTAGGGTCTTGGTGCGTTGATGTTCCCGAAGCCCTTGTTGGTGAGAAGCTCTCACATAACTAATGCAGCCATTCGATTCGTCGACCTCTTCCAGGGCCAGCCACATGGTCAGAGCCCGACACGGCTTGAGCATGAAATAGTAGCCATCCTGATGTACGGGAGTTGCTGAGCCAGTCTTTGGTGGCTTGTTAAAATACTGAATATTTTTTGGAATCGGCTCTTCTTGAAGAAGCTCTTGGGCTAGCTCATAGACTGTTCCCGTGGAAATCAACTGCTGGAAGAAATCATCCTTGTTCTCCAAATGCTGAATTTGCTTCAGAGAGGTTGGGTCTGCCTTGTCCTCGTAATAGATTTCTTCACTGCGAAAGGTATTGATCTTGTCCGTCACCTTCTTGAGCGCTTGCTTGGTAGCGTTCAGCGCTGATTCGTCCAAATAGCGAGGTAAGTGAAGATACCCATCTGCTTGGAATGCTGCGATTTGCTCTTTAGAAATAGCTCTCATCCTCATTCAACCGATGGAACTTGAAGCCGGATTTTATAGGAACGATGGAGATGCTGGTTCATAACAGCCATTGCGGCCTCGGCATCTTTCCTGAGGATCGCTTCATAAATGCTTTTGTGCTCCTGATAAACCATCGTGTCGTGTTCCTTCTGGTTACTGACAGGTGGCCGGCTGAACAATAAATTACGGATGAACATATCGTGTAGATTCAGCATGATGGGATTGTCAACGACCTTGACAATCGCTCGATGAAACGCAACGTCTGCTTCAGCAAAAGTTTTCTGATCACCGATCGCATGGTGACACTCCACCAAGGCTTTGTGGATCCGAGCCAGGTTCACTTCGGAGGAACTTTCGATAACGGTTCGTAGTGCCCCGACTTCGATAAATTGACGCATTTGCTCCAGATAGGCTTGGCTCTCGGTATCATCGAGGATTTCTTTCAGGTTTTCAGCGGTGTACTTCAGGATTTTCTGGATAGTCGGTTTTTCAGCGACAGGACGTTTATTGGAAGCCTGACGTAAATACCCCTTGAATTCCATGATACGTAGCGCTTCCCGAATGGTAGGACGAGACGCGCCAAATCGATCACAAAGTTCCCGCTCCGTTGGGAGAGTCGCACCAATTTCGAGATAGTTTCCTTTGATTTCCTTAATCAGGGAATCTGCCACCACCTCCGAAGTCCTCTCTGATTCCACCTTACGCCCTTGATTTCCGTTTGATACTTGTCGGCTGATCCACACAAATCATGATGTTTATCCTCAAGAATGTATGGCTTTCTACTAATTTTTGAGTTACCAAAAATAAATTTTTGTCAAACAAGATTAGAAAATTCAGAGGATACTATTTTTGTGAGATCAAAATTCAAGTTAATTTATTTTCTTTCTGAAAGAAGTACGTACTCCTCATGTCAACAAACAAAACTATTGATATTCCTTAATGAATAGGCTTGAGTATGCCGCTTCCCACATGAGTTTTCCTGAGTAAAAGCAGCA
>WTIF01000274.1 GCA_011522845.1 Deltaproteobacteria bacterium | reverse complement strand
GCGTTCAAGGTGGAGAAATCATCAGTTGTGGAGGCGCCTTCAATTCTCCTCAACTTCTACAGATTTCGGGGATTGGGAACCCGAATGAACTTGAGTCCCTTGGTATCGAAATAGTTCAAGAACTTCCAGGGGTTGGAGAAAACCTGCAGGACCATTTGGAGGTTTATGTGCAGCACGCATGTACCCAACCGGTTTCGATGCAGCCGGCACTCCGATGGTGGAATAAACCGTGGATCGGTTTCCAGTGGCTTTTCTTTCGAGAGGGCCCAGCGGCCACTAATCATTTTGAAGCAGGAGGGTTTGCGCGAAGTAACGATCAGGTGGCATACCCTAACCTAATGTTTCATTTTCTGCCTCTGGCGATCCGCTACGATGGGACCGCTCCAACTGGAGGACATGGTTACCAAGTCCACATCGGACCAATGTTTTCCAATTCCCGTGGTTCAGTAAAAATTAAAAGTAAAGATCCCTTTGCCAAACCTTCGTTGAGAATGAATTATCTTTCCACACCTGAGGACCAAAAGGAATGGGTGGAAGCCATCCATTGCGCTAGGAAGATCCTTGGTCAATCTGCGTTTGATGAATTCAGCGGAGGTGAAATATCTCCAGGGCCTTCAGTTGACTCTGATGAAAAAATTCTCGAATGGGTTCGAAGAGATGGCGAAACCGCATATCACCCCTCTTGCAGTTGTGCCATGGGAACTGGAAATCGGTCCGTAGTGGACCCAAGAAGTTTCAAGGTTCATGGTTTGGAAGGAATTCGTGTAGTGGATGCTTCAGCCATGCCCTACATACCCAATGCAAACATCAATGCTCCAACTCTGATGCTCGCCGAAAAAGCTGCTGATATCATTCTTCAAAACACACCACTGCCTCAGCAAGTTCAGAAATTTTATCGGGCTTGATCAGAATTCTTTTTGGATTGGGTAAGAGATTAGGTAAAAAAACCATTTCATTAAAGTACCCAGTCAATTAAGTACGATAAGTGCTTTTTTTTGTTCATTACCAAACAGATTAATCAATTCCTATTCTAATTGCACCAGAATACTTTTAGGTCAACAGCTCGGGTGACTTTTAAAAGTTGGATCTACGCCCATGGAGCTTGTTCCTAGATTGCCTGGGAGATTCTTTCAAAGATCTGATCTCTAATAAAACAGTTACCAACATTAGGCTTTCATCATGATAGAGTAGATTACTTCATCTTTGTCTTTTTATGTATCGAGCTATACAAAGTTCATAAAAATAACATTCCTTTCTTTGGTTTCAAGAAAACTAAATCTAAAAGATATTTGATGCTTTTGATAAAAAAGATGATGTAAAGAAATAAAAGTACATTGAAGTTGATCCGTTTGTTTTAAGTGTAAAAAAAAGAAATCCCAAAAAATTGAGTGTCTTGTTAGCAAGCCCAGTAGCAAAGAAGATCGATTCAGCAACTCTAGCTGGCAACAAAAATTTCATACTAGGATTTTCAAAAAAAGTTGTGGTGCTTCATTGCATTTTAGTTTAAAAGGCTTCGGTCAAGTTCTAAAAAAGTAAGACCTCAGATATTTGAAATAGTTTAGGAACCAGCTAAGCGAATTCGGAGAAAATTGAATTGAAGTTTGTTGAGATTCTTTTTTTGACAATCCTACTTTATATAAATTTGCAGAAATGAATCGGACGGTGAGCCGCGAAAGAAGTCAAAAATTTAAAGAAATCTTTAATGTTGCCCATAAGGGATAAGGGGAAGTTTGGCAGTTTATTTATTTCGGAGAACAATCTCCTTATTACTGGTCTTGCTAGGCTTAGTCATCTTGATATTTGTGATAGCCCGTATTGTTCCTGGGGATCCCGCTAGGATTGCCCTGGGTCCTTTGGCTACAGCAAAGCAGGTTGCAGAGATGCGGCAGGAGATGGGGCTTGATGACCCCTTTGTGGTTCAACTCTGGAGTTACCTGAGTGGTTTGGTTCAGGGTGATCTTGGGAAATCACTACTCTCAAGCCGACCGGTTATGCAGGATATTCTGCATGCCCTCCCTGCAACACTCGAACTCGTACTAGTAACAATATTTCTGCAGATAACTCTCTCTATACCACTAGGGGTACTTGCTGCAATATACAGAGATAGTTGGGTTGATAATCTGACAAGAATTATCTCATTGATTGGCGTGGTAACTCCAGGGTTTGTATTGGCGATTATTTTTCAATTGATGGCCAGTTACTACTGGACAATCTTCCCAGTGACCGGTCGTCTCGGAAGTAATGTTTCATTTGAAGCTGGAGTAACCGGAATGTTGACAGTGGACTCGTTGCTGGCAGGCCGTCTAGATGTCTTTGCAGATGCCTTCAGACATCTGTTTCTACCCTCAATCGCATTAGCTGCAGCCGGTATTGGACAAGTAATGCGTATCACAAGGTCATCAATGATTGAGGTGGGAAATCGCGATTTTATCGAAGTTTCCCGCGCTTTTGGAATCCCTGAACGGGTAGTTACCTTCCGTTATATGCTCAGAATTGCTGCGGTTGCTCCATTAACGATTCTTGGACTGGAGTTCGCCTCTTTGATTGGCAACGCCTTTATTGTTGAGTTTGTTTTTAGTTGGCCGGGTATAGCGAGCTATGGAGTGAGGACGATTCTGCAGAAGGATTTAAATGCAGTGATCGGAGTAGTGCTTGTTTCAGGAATCTTCTTTGTTGTTGCGAATTTGGTGATTGATATACTCCTCGGATTAATTGATCCGCGTCACCGATTACGTGAGGGGTCAAAAGGATGAGCAGCACACAAAGCAGTCAACACGAAACCCAGCGTCATCTCACCAGTCGGCAGATGGCTTGGTACCGCTTTTCGAGCAACCCATCGGCCTTGATTGGAGCTTTGATTGTGATTTCGGTGATCATTGGTGCCATCTTCGCTCCAGTGCTAGCTCCCTCTCCTCAATCAGCTGGAGCTCATGTTGATTTCCTCAATCGACACAGCCCTCCAAGTTGGGAGTTTCTTTTTGGAACTGACAATGTAGGTCGTGATATCTTTAGCCGAGTTCTTTTTGGTTATCGAGTTTCGCTTGGCCTTGTGATTGGAGTTTTGGGATTTGCAGTGCCTTTCGGCGTGTTGCTAGGCCTTTGTGCTGGTTACTTTGGAGGTAAAGTCGAGTGGGTGATCATGCGATTTACTGACATTATGCTGGCCATACCTCCATTGGCAATGGCGCTAGCCATCACTGCTGTACTCTCCCCGAACCTGATCAATGCGATGATCGCTATTACCATGCTCTGGTGGACATGGCACACTAGGTTGATTTTTAGAATTGTTCGAGCACAGATGGCAGAAGACTACGTCGAAGCCGCCAAGGTCGCTGGAGCCTCACACGTACACATCATGTTTCGTGAGTTGTTGCCTAATTGCGTTTCTGCAATCTCAGTGAAGATCTCGCTGGACGCTGGTTTTGTGATTCTTTTTGGAGCGGCACTGTCTTTCTTGGGCTTAGGAGTCCAACCGCCGACGCCAGATCTTGGAACTATGGTCAGTACCGGCTCTGAATATCTCCCAGAATATTGGTGGGAAGCCTTGATGCCTGGCCTTGCCGTACTTTACGTGATCCTTGGCTTCAACTTATTGGGCGATGGGTTACGAGATATGATGGATGTTGAAGTATGAGTCAAAGAATCCTTGATGTTCAAGGTCTCAATATAAGCTTCACAACCTATGGTCAGAGAGTACAGATCCTTCACGATGTCGAACTGAATGTTGCTGAAGGAGAAAAAGTTGCGCTGATCGGTCAGTCAGGATCTGGGA
>WTIF01000278.1 GCA_011522845.1 Deltaproteobacteria bacterium | reverse complement strand
ATGGAGAGATGACCAAAGAGCTGGCTTCCCAACTCAAGGTTGAGGAAGGTCTTTTTGGGGCGTGTGGGCTTTCACTGGTCATTCATCCAAATTCCCCCAAAGTTCCCACAGTTCACATGAATGTCCGGTACTTTGAGACAAATGAGGGCAGAAGCTGGTTTGGAGGTGGGACTGATCTGACTCCTTATTATCCTTACCCACAAGATTTCAAGGAGTTTCATAAGACTTTGCAACAAGCTTGTAATTCAGTTATTCCAGCGTCTTATGAGCAATACAAAGAAACCTGCGACCAATACTTCACAATCAAGCATAGAGCAGAAATGAGAGGAGTTGGTGGCATTTTTTTCGATTATTTGAAAGGTTCAGAAGCGCAGCACGCTGAACTAGTTCGAGCAGTTGGTGAATCATTTCTTCCGGCGTACGCTCCAATCGTTGAGCGCCGTAAAGATGAACCATTTGATGTGGCTGACACCATTTTTCAGAAAATTAGAAGAGGTCGATACGTTGAATTCAATTTGATTTATGATCGGGGAACACTTTTCGGGCTGCGATCAGGTGGTCGGATTGAATCGATATTTATGTCACTTCCACCGGAGGTGGAATTTCACTATAACTGGCAGCCTGAATCCGGAAGTGCACAGGAGAAAATGCTGTCATATTATCAACCCTATGATTGGATTAATGGATGAAAACAATGATAGGAACCTCAAAGAATTTCGTTTGGATATTGGCAGTTCAATGTGCTCTGGCATTAGTATTCTTACCTAGCCTAGTGAGTGCTGACCAAACACTGAAAAAATTCCGCCCGAATTATAAAGCAGTCTTGATGGCTGATGCGGATACAGGAAGAGTTTTGTTTGCGGAGCAGGAACACCGTAAGGTTTATCCAGCCTCTCTCGTTAAATTGATGTCGGTTCTCTTAACCTTCGAGGCCATTGAGGCAGGCAAAACAAACTTAGATGAAATTGTAGTGACTTCCACAAAAGCTAGTAAAATTGGGGGCACACAAGTTTTCTTAAAGGAAGGAGAAGAATTTACCGTTCGAGAATTGTTGAAGGCCATGATTGTACGATCAGCCAATGATGCGACACTGGCGATGGCTGAGCATGTTTCAGGCAATGAGGACTCCTTCGTACGCCTGATGAACCAAAGAGCCAAAGAATTGGGGATGACTCATACAGAGTTCCACTCTCCTCATGGTCTTCCTCCTAGTCGAGGAGAAAAACATAACGTCAGTACTGCTTATGATCTTTTCCTCTTAGCTAGATTTATCCTACACAATCATCCTCAGTATCTAGAGTGGTCAGCAATTGAGATTGATTCCTTCCGAGCTGGGACCTTTCAATTGGTCAACACCAATCGTAAGTTGATGAGAGCATACAAGGGGATGGATGGGATGAAGACAGGATATTACCGAGCGGCTGGATTCAACTTGGTCTCTTCTGCGAAAAGAGAGGAGCGAAGGTTAATCAGCGTTGTGATGGGATCTCCAAATGTAAAATGGCGGAGCAGGATTACATCGTATTTGTTGGACAAAGGATTTAATGAGTATCAATTAACTCAGCTAGTCGAGGCCGAGAAATTAATCTCTCAAACAGTTTTAGTAGAAGATGGTCAGCATAAAGAAGTTTCTATAAAACCTCAGATGTCAGTGTCACTGCTCTTAGGTCCTGGAGAGGAGGATGAAGTAAAACTGTTTTACCACCTACCCGAAAAAGTTGTGGCGCCCGTGGAAAAAGGCAGCATGCTCGGAACATTAGAATTGAGAATGGGTGGAAAAACGATGCGTCAGATTCCACTTGTCGCTGCTGAAGAGGTGCCAACTCAAAGCTTTTTTGCATCCGTTGCTGAATCGATTTTCAATTGGTCGGAAGGCGATGAATAACTTTATCTTAGGGCTCTGAGATCCTCTTGGGCATTATTAGCAGCAGCTGAACCAGGATAGTTCTCCAAGACATTTTTGAAGTAGTACTCGGCCCGATCAGGTTGCTTTCGGGTTTCCGCTAATTTGCCCAACATATAAATTGCGTCCGGAGTCTTAAAACCCTGGGATGTTGGACGATGTTCGTAGTTTTGTAAAACCTTCCGAAATGCGGACTCTGCAGCATCCCATTTGCCAAGCTTAAACTGGGAGTATCCGATCCAGTAATACGCATTATCACTATCAACATCGTCTTCAAATTCTTCCACGAAGCCTTCGAATACGTCTACTGCCGCAGGATAGTCCCCCTGTATAAATGCAGACATTCCCTGATTATATAATTTTTTAATCCCCGGTCGCCTTTGTAGAGCCAAGGGCTCTGCAGGTCCTTTTAAGTCAGGATCCTCGAAAGTCTCAACAGGATTCAATTCATTTTCAACAACTACTTCTGCAGCATTAGGTTGTGAGCCATTTGTAGATTCCTCCAACGTGAGATTTGTTTGAGAAGTCTGCTCCGGTACATCTATCTGTTCTTCTTTCTGAATTAATGCATTCACTTCAGGTAATGGAGGCGGTTTGGGCTTCTGTTGAAGTGATGCTAAAGAAACCTCCTCAACTACGGGGATGCTCGGAGGCTGACTGCTCGGAGGTTTTGTAATACCCTGTGGCTTCGGCGAAGTTGGTAGCTTCGGGGTTGAAGGTTTCTTGTTGACTGGGGAAGGTATCAAAGCTTGTCTCATCTGAGGTTGTTCTGATGATACCATGGTATTGGGAATAGCTTCGACACTTTGCTGAAGTTCAGCAATCAATTGTTGATTCTCACGAAGAGTTTCCGAAACAGCTTTTTCCATCAGTGAAAAATTAGTTGTCCATTGATCCTGTAACTCAGCAAAGGCTTTCTCTTGACGAATAAGCTGTGCCTCTAAACTCTGAATTTTCTCCTTGAGTTCAGTATTTTCCTCTTTGGATGTTGAATTTTTCTTTGCTTGGAGATTCAACTCACGTTCTTTCAGTTCATTTTTACTGATTGGTGTAACTGAATCAGGTAGGGCCTGCTCTTGTGTTTGGTTCTCAACATCGGCTTGTTCATTGGGAACTAATCTTTCAAGTGTTGCACAGCTTGAAGCTAGAATAACGGCTAAACCAAGTAAGCTGGAACGCGAAAAAATCATTATTTTAGATTGATTGAGATGATTGAAGTTCGAGGATCATTCTTATGGAATTTGCTTGTTCAGGCTGTTGATTGTTTTCATAGGCGTCGATCAGCCGCTCAGCAATTTGATTCCTGCGCTCAAATTTCGGAAAATTCTTCAAAAGATAAAGGTATCTCGTGATGGCGGAGTCATAAGCCTTTTGCGAGAAATAATATTCTCCTACAACAAATTCATACTCTGCTAAGTCATTACTGGCATTTCTCAGTAATTCAGTGACGTCCTCCAAATAATTACTCTGTCGATAGAGCAGATAGAACCTCTGATATTCCTGAATGATTTTACGGTTTGGCTCCATGTCTCTATCAAAAGATCTTTCACGAATGAAAATACCGTAGCGATTTCTTTCATAGTTTAGACTGATGATCTGGCTGATCACATAAGGCGTCAGGTGGCTGTTCGGATTTCTAATCAGAAAAGACCGATAATTGACTTCTGCGTCATCCCACTTGGTACGTTTGAAGAAAAGTTCACCAAGTTGGAGATAAGCTAATGTGGCTAATTGGGTGCCTGAATGTTCGGTGCTCAGTTTTCGAAAAAGCTCTTCGGCTTCTGTATAAAACTGATCTTCGGAAGCAATGACAGCTTGATTGTATAGCTCTCGAGCTGGCGTGCGGACATTAGTATCCTGAACAGGGGAGCAAGCAAATGAAAGAAAGCTAAGCCCAATCAA
>WTIF01000086.1 GCA_011522845.1 Deltaproteobacteria bacterium | reverse complement strand
TCAAATCAACCGCATCCCGCTTGAATTCTGCACTGAACTGACGACGAGTTGGATTGTCGGACATGGGTACTCTCCTTGGAAAGGGTCAAAAGTACCTTAACTTAGAATCCATTAAAAGTGGGCAGGAACAATTCAAGTTGGCTTTGGGGAGGCATTTTTAGTGGGGCTTTTGACAACAACCGGCTGAAGCGGAGGAGCAGGGGGGATCAGTGATCGGATATCAGCAAAGGGGTGGATGGGATCGTGGCGAAAGGCCTCAGCAAAGCCTTCCAATTGACCACATTGAGCAGAGCGGAAGTGGCCCTGCACACGGGACATTTCTACAAAATGCTCAGGTCCCTGGCTGGTGTGACAGAGAATGGCCTGCTCCTTTTGATCCTGAAAAGGTGTGATGTCAACGTAGTAGTTTGGCAGAAAATCGTTACCCATCATTGGATCCACCCAGAGCAAAGGCGCACGAAAACTTGCAGCAATCAATGCTCCAGCAGAGACCGCTCGATGATCGGCATGGTAGTCATTGGGAGCATGCGCTACCAGCAAATTGGGTTGGAGGTGCAAAATCTCTGTCGTCAACCTTGAAGCAAATTCTTCAGACTGAGAGAGTTCACCATCTGGGAAATTCAACTGAATCAAGTTCGCATCTAAGACTTTGGCAGCAGCGGTTGCTTCCTTGGAACGAAGTTGCGCTAGCTCTTCCGGATCGAAATCCCCTCCTTTGGAACCATCGGTAGCGATCAAGATCGTCACAGTAGCCCCCATGGATCGCCAAGCTGCAATCGAGCCTCCGCAGTAGATATCGGCATCATCAGGATGCGCCATGATCAAGGCAATGTGCATCTTACTGATCTTGGAGAAATTCCAGCACCATCGCAGCAGTCCATGTGAATCGTCCACCACCACAAGCTTCACCGGTCTTGGGGTCGTAGTACTCAGCAAAACCGCTGGAACTGATTAATTGAAGAGAATCGTCCACAATTTTTGTGCTGGACTCCTCTAAATCTGCGGCCTCCAAGCCATCGTTAATCATGTAGTTGATAATCAGCCAGACAGGCCCACGCCAGTATCGTTTGGCGTCAAACCTTGAATCTGCTGGATCGTGACTGGGAATACTGAAGCGGCATTCTGCAGAAATTTGCTCGATGCGTTGAGCAATTGCTTGGGCCCGAGTGTGGCGAATGGGTGCAAAAACCGCTAGGAGGCCTCCGACAGAGCTACTCTCAATTAATTGCCCCGTCGTTCGGTCCTGACAGAGATACTGCCTGTGCTGATCACTCCAAAGATCTTCCAAGGACTCTAGACTTTGACGAGCCCAGGCGTAGTTGCGTTGAGCGACATCATCCATTTCCAGCTCTTCTGCGAGTGCGGCCAAGTCAAAGCAGGAACGAATCAAGATCGCATTAAAACCGGGATCAACCACTTGGAAAGGTGAGGCATCGTGCAGTTTGCTGTTGTCCCAGCCGAGCGAGCGAAAGTGTTCCACCAGCCAGAGATAGCGATCGTACTGTTCCTTGGTAGGTCGATGTTCCGGGTTCGCGTGTTCGGTATCTCGGCGAGTGTATTCGGAGATCCCTTCAGTGGGGACACGTTCAAAAGCTTGGTCCCAGTCAACAGAATTGTCTCGCCCAGCTTCCCAGGGATGAATGATGGAGACAAGGCCCTCACCCTGGGGATCCCGGTTTTCAAAAAACCAGGCATGCCACCGATCTACGGCATCAACCAGGTCTTCGACTCGTTCTTCCACTTCCTCTGGATCCGCGCAGCGTTGGTACAAACGCCGAAGGACAAATCCAGCAACAGGCGGTTGGGTGATGCCGCTGGTGGGAATCGCACGACCAGTCGACCAAACGTCGGGGCCTGGGAAATAGCCATCGTCTGGTTCGTGAAAGACAATGTGTGGAACCATGCCGTCTGACCACTGGTGTTCGAACAGTGTTTCAATTTCACGCCAGGCGCGATCTTCATCCAGATACATCCAGCCGAGCGCTGTCAGGCAACTGTCCCAATTCCATTGGAAAGGATACAGGCCTTTGGTAGGGACCGTGTAGCGTCCTTCACGGTCATTTTCATTGAGAATCTCCGCAGCAAGTTCACGAAGTTCTGTAGGATTTAGAGCCTCTGCCATTATTTCCTTTCAAATTGAGGCAAGTGGTAATTGTCGTCAACAATGACTTTTGTGATAAATCACGTCAATTTAGATTCCAAATTACTGGCAAATCCAGCTAAAGTTTCCATTTCTTTTTCAACCAATTCATCAAAAAGGCCATGGCACCCTCGATTGACCTCAAAGAATTAAAGGAATTGATTCAGGCACGAAGCTCACAGGAACGGATCCTTGTGGCATTGGCTGGCCCTCCCGGTTCTGGCAAATCCACTCTGGCTGGTGAACTGGAATCGGCACTGAATCAGGAACAGCCGGAGCAGGCGATGATTTTGCCAATGGATGGATTTCATTATGATGATCTATACTTGGTGCCAGCCGGTTTGCGATCACGTAAAGGGGCTCCACAGACCTTTGATGTGGGTGGGTTTTATCACATTTTAAGACGGTTGAGAGAGAGGCAGGAAGAGTTCGTAGCAGTGCCAGTCTTTGATCGAGATCTAGAAATTGCCAGAGCTGGAGCGCGCCTCATTCCCGCGAAGATTCCTGTGATTTTGGTAGAAGGCAACTACCTATTGCTTCAGCAGGAACCTTGGTCACAACTGCGCTCTCTATTCGATGTGGCAGTGCTCTTGGAAGTGCCAGAGCGAGTTCTCGAGGAACGATTAATGGCCCGTTGGCAGCATTATGAGTTGCCTCCAGAGGAAATTGCTGCGAAGGTGAATGAGAATGACCTGCCAAACGGTCGTTATGTGATAGCCGAAAGTGGCGGAGAAGACTATCGCCTGAAGAGCGGATGAACGCTTCCCTCCTGATATTTTCCTCCTGAATTCCGTTTTTCGCAGACCCTCATCTGATTGATCCTTTTGATTTGAAACGTAATCAATTCGTCTGCTTCACCGAGTATCCTGTTGATTCTGGTACACTATTGGACTGAGGCGCGCCCTGTATACAAGGGCATTTTGCTGATGATTCTGGCGAGCTTTGCCTTCAGCTGCATGGATACCATCGCCAAGTTGATGAGCGCTCACTATGATCCCTTTCAGGTGGTTTGGGCCCGTTATTGTAGCCAAAGTTTTTGGTCTCTGGTGGTCTTGGCCCCGTTTCTGACACGCTTGTTGAAAACTCAGTACCTCAAGCTACAGGTTCTGCGTTCTGGGCTGTTGTTTGGTGCGACCTTAGCCTTCTTCTCAGCGCTGCCCTATCTAAAGCTGGCAGAGCTGTTTGCTATTTTTGAGGTAGCTCCCTTGTTGATCACTTGCCTCTCCTTTCTGGTTCTCAAGGAAAAAGTGAGCTGGCCACGTTGGGTGGGAGTAACGATCGGTCTGCTAGGAGCCTTGATCATCATTCGCCCAGGTACAGAGGTGTTTACGCCCTATGCATTGCTACCAATTCTTGCTGCCAGTTGTTTCGCGGGCTATTCAATAACCACCCGCTTTCTGGGATCTGAAGAATCGCCCTGGACAAACTTTCTCTACACAGCCTTGATTGGAACGGTCATCGCCTCAGTATTAGTGATTCCCAAGTGGCAACCGATTGCGACGGAGGACCTACCAATCCTTGCTAGTTTTGGGATCATTGGGGGGATTGGACACCTGATGTTGATCTTTGCTCTACGATACACCCAAGCATCGATATTGGCGCCCTTCTCCTATTTTGGATTGTTGTACAGCAGTTTCTGGGGATTTTATGTCTTTGACGAACTACCAGAC
>WTIF01000108.1 GCA_011522845.1 Deltaproteobacteria bacterium | reverse complement strand
CTACACACCCTCTCTTCCGCTTCAAATCCTATGAAAGCCAGATCATCTCAAATTTTGGCCTCTGAAGTGCGTAAACAAAAATCTTGTTTATCATGACTGTAGTCATGTTTCGAATTTACTGATCCCAACAATGACAAGATACTTACAATACTGCGGATTTTACAGGATAGAAGACTCTTTGCTTCAAAGTCTAGAAAAGTATCTGCTGAAACTTACAATCAAGAAATCTCTATGAAAAAGCACATTTTTTTGATATTGGCATCATCGATGATCAGTGTTCAGGTTTCTGCCTTCGAACAAAAGGATCTTGAGTGGTTCATCATGCTGAACAATTGTGAGAAGTGTGACTTGAGTGAAGCGAATTTGGAAGGGATTGACCTTCAGCAAGCAAACCTAATTGGCTCCAGCTTGCGCAAAGCCAAACTATCAAAGTCTAGTTTGCACCAAGCTAATTTGAGGGAAGTTTCTTTGGTAGGTGCTGATTTGAAAGAAGCTGATTTGAGGGAAGCCAAATTTATCAATGCAAATCTTGTCGGAGCAAATTTAAGGAGAGTAGATCTGAGGGGGGCAGACTTAAGTGGGGCAAACTTGAGCAATACGAATTTAGTTGGAGCAGATCTCCGTGAATCTGTTTTGGTTGGTGCCGACCTCAGTGGGGCAAATTTACTTGGAACCAAACTCGAAAAAGCTCAACTTGATGAAGCCATCCTGAGAGATGCCAATTTGAGCCAAACAATTCTATACAGGGCGCTAATTCGAAATGCTGATCTAACCAACTCAAATTTTGAAGGCGCAAAGCTTATCGAAACCGACCTGACGAACACGAATATGCGGAACGCAAAAATTTCCAGAAAACAGCTTTGCCGAGTCAAGACATCTTTGGGTACAATCAATCCAGGATGCCCTGAAAAGTTCAAATAATTTTCAGAATAAATTTTCTTTTTTTAAATCGCTGGGTTTGTCAATCCTCGGAAAAGTCCCGAACTCAGTTTTTCAGTTTCTAGATCATCGGAGTAGTGAAGTTTCTTTTTTGAATAAACCATTTACGTTGCTTGACGGTGGGATGGGCCAAGAGTTAGTTAAGAGAGCGAAGAATCCGCTAACTCCCCTTTGGTCTGCTGACGTCTTGAGAGATCATCCTGATTTGGTGGTTAATGTTCACCGAGATTTCATCAAAGCCGGTGCGGATGTAATCACATTAGGCTCCTACGCTGTGACCCCCACTCGACTTGCTAAATACAACAGACAAGATGAGTTTAAAGCCTTGCAAAAAGCTGCTATCAACGCAGCAAGACAAGCTTGTAATGCTATGGAGTTATCTCCATTAATCGCTGGCACCCTCCCACCTCTTCCTGGTAGTTATCGACCCTCCGAACGCTTAACTTCTCAGTCCTCTCATGAAGAATATCAGCAGATTGCAGAGCAACAATACAAACACGTTGACCTTTTTCTATGTGAGACAATGGCTTCTATCGAGGAGGCTTGTATTAGTACATCTGTAGCGATGAAGTCAGGTCTGCCTGTGTGGACTTCCTTCACCGTCAATGAAAAAAATGGTTCCTTTTTGCGTTCTGGTGAACTGATTATTGAAGCCGCAAAAGCAGTCCTTTCAGAGGGAGCAAGTGCATTGTTGATCAACTGTTCACCACCTGAAGCAACCACCCAGGCTCTGTGTGAATTAGCCCCCCTCGAAGAGACTTTAGGAGCGTATGCTAACGGTTTTGTTACAGTAGAACCATATCAGGGTCACGCCACTGTAGACGTATTGCAGTCCAGACAGGAAATCACCCCTCAAACTTATGCTGAATTTGGGAAAGTATGGCTCTCGCTGGGTGCTACAATTCTGGGAGGATGCTGTGAGATTGGCCCAGAACATATTGCAGAGATCTACAATCTCAAAGAGAAGATTCTGATTCCAAACAATATTCAAAATCATCAGTAATGTACTGAAGTAAGTAACAGGCCTCTAGCCCCATATATAAGAACACCTGACCTCATCATTCCCACTGATACGACCTATCTACTTCGAAGTTTATTGACACTTCCCATCTGCTGAGAAGACCCCAGTATCTTTAGATGATTCAACTTATTGAGGATAAAATAATTCTCAACGATTTAGATCAGTTGTTCTTGATTGGATGGAATTTCAAAGATAATGTTTTCTCATCTCAACTGATTTCGAAAATAACATTTTTACTTGCACCCCCATGATCGATCGATTGCAGAACCCTTTAGACCTCTTGATCTGCCTAAAGATGCTGAACGTCATCTCATTGTCAGACCATGAGTCAGAAAAAAGAATTGATAAGATTGTCACCAAGCACCTTGGCAATCGCTACGGAGAATATTCCAAGCAAGCAAATCAACAACTAGTCAATTTAAACGATGTTCAAAAAGTCAAACTGACTCGCGAGTGCTTGGTTCATTTGCAAGGAGAGGAAGATGCTGCAAAGAAAGAAATTCTTCTCATGTTCGAGGAAATTATTTTTGCAGATGATGAGGTCCTCTCCTCAGAGAGGAAATTCTATGACCTCGCCAAGAGTCTGCTGCAGGTTAATACTTATGAGATTGAGCCAAGTGTAGAGTTATTCGAGTACCTCAATGTTCTGAATTATGTTTCTAGCTCTGATTTCGCCAGCATCGACGAATTTGCTGAGATCTGGATCAAGTATATGGGTCCAGATATTCGGGTCTATTACAATGAGGCCTATCAAAACCTTAAAGACCTTGATTTGGAGAGCCAAATTCAGAAGGTGGGTGGAAATCTCAGAAAACTGAACAACATTGATGATCAGCAGAAAATCAGTATTCGAACAATGGTTGAAGAAATCATCTTCTCCGATGATGAATTCACTGATGAGGAAAAAATCGTCTACGAGTTGTTGTTGGAAAATCTTGGTGTAGATCCAGGTTTAGAGTACGACCAGCCCACGGCTAACCCCCTTCGCTGGCTAGGCAACATTGAGCAAAGCCAATGGTTTCAAAACTCCATCAATCTGTTCATCGTTTTGACAGGTATTGTTGTGGGTTTAGAAACAAGCGAAGAGTTAGTCAGGGATTATCCAACCTTGTTCTATTCAATCGATACCTTCATCAAGTATATTTTCCTGATAGAAATTCTCATTCGCTTCTTACCAAAATGGAATAAGCCCCTGTCCTTCTTTTCCGATGGATGGAACGTCTTTGATAGCCTACTTGTGATCGGATCGTTTCTACCTTTTGGGTCTTATCCTTTCGTCCTCAGGGTTATCAGACTGTTACGATTTACAAGAATCTTCCGCCAAGTTCCCCAACTTAGAATTATCGTCATTTCACTGCTTCAAAGTACCAAACCAATTGGCTTTGTGGGAATTCTACTCCTACTGTTGATTTATATTTACGGGGTGATTGGCACCACAGTTTTTTCAGAAAATGACCCCATCCATTTCGGAGATCTCCCAATCAGCATGGTGTCCTTATTTCGAGCTGCCACTTTTGAGGACTGGACGGACCTAATGTACATTCAGATGTACAGTTGCGCTGAATATGGTTATGGCGACAACCCGGAGTTGTGTATAAACCCCGCAAAAAACCCGCTGACAGCAGTGTTCTATTTTATCAGCTTCATCATTATCAGCGGACTTGTAATTTTGAACCTTGTCATTGGGGTCATCATCCAAAGCATGACCCAGGCGAAGGGTAGCCTGGAGAAAGACGAGGAGCTTCGAAAGACTATTAAGAATATTGATTTTATCGTGAAGAAGGTGAGGGCGCGAAAGTTTGAAGAAATGCTCGATACAAATGATTCAAAAGTATAAGCCAGATTACACCTAAATCTTTA
>WTIF01000109.1 GCA_011522845.1 Deltaproteobacteria bacterium | reverse complement strand
GACAAATGCACTCGATTGATGTACCGCTAACCGGAACAAATGCTTAGCGCCGCACCATCAATTTTCTCCGAACTCAGCATCAATTTTCAGCCGAAGATAGCTGGCGCAGGACGCGCCACATTGCTCCGTCTGTTATCCTTTTGAGCTCTCTCTCCTCTCTCTCTTTTCTTCAAACTTTTCTTCAAACAAATGGAATTCATCGGCAACAAGTCGCTCTGGATTACCATTCTCACCGGCACGTTCACTGGAATGGTGCTTACCATTCAGTCGTACTTTGCGTTAAAAACCTTTAGTTCCGAAAGCATTGTGGGGGGAATGGTCGCTGTCAGTATGACCAGAGAGCTGGGACCGGTACTAACTGCCTTAATGGTGAATGCAAGGGCTGGCTCCGCAATCGCAGCTGAACTTGGTACCATGCGGGTCACAGAGCAGATTGATGCGTTGCAATCACTAGCAGTCAATCCAGTCCAGTATTTAGTAACACCCAGAATACTAGCAGGTTTGGTGATGCTGCCAAGTCTGACGATGGTAGCCAATTTTACGGGCATACTCGGCTCATATCTTGTTGGAGTCTTATTACTCGGAGTGGATTCTGGAATTTTCCTCTCCAAAATCGAATCATTTGTCGAGCTGCGAGATATTTGGGGTAGCCTCATCAAGGCAGCTATCTTTGGAGTAGTTCTCACTCATGTAGGTTGCTACAAGGGTTACTTCACGGAAAACGGCGCTGAAGGAGTTGGTCGAGCCACAACAGAAGCCGTAAGCTTCTCTGCAGTGTTTATTCTCTTCTCAGACTATATCTTCACCTCTTTTTGGCAGCGATGAGCCGACTGAATTACCCTTCCTAACCTCAGATCTATTGCGCTCAGAGCCTGTAGTCCATCCTTTAGAACTTCTCAAAATATTCTGATCTGGACGGTTGATCAAAATTCTCTATATTCAAATCATTTGATTCAAGAATATAAACTCCCAGTTCAACAAGTAATGCCTGATCTCCTACAAGTTTCAATGCCCCAGGTCTGGGCAGATAATCTACGTTCCGAACTGATGAAGCGGTTAGAGAATAGACACACTTCTATCGAGTTGCTTACGCATGGCCCGGGAAGACCACCTGCTCAAGACGCTGCAGTGATCTGGCTATGGTATGAAGAAGATTTCGGTGCAGAAAAGCGACCTGCGAGCGGTATGAAAATCTCTTCCCGATCCCGCGTCATGAGGCTTCCAAAGAAAATGGATCCTGAATCTGAACTGTGGTTGCAACGTTTAAAACAACTCGAAAAGAATATACAAACTCAGCGGAATGATCTGGAGTTTCAGAAATTCTGCTATCGATGCGTAAATTTTTTCAGAAGGAATGAGCAACACTGGCAACAACAATTAGTCTTACAATCAATCCTCAAAAGGATAGAGCCGTATGAGGACCTTTACACTGAAGGGCTGAGAGGAGCACTAGACAAAGCCATTACAGCAGCTACCGGGGTAAGTATACTTGAAGATGTCATGCGGACATTAGTAAATGTGCTGATCATCGATAATCTTGGTTCCAAGTTGCCAAAAAAGCTTGGCGGACTAGGTTACAACAGCCAGCGTATTAAGACCATGACGCTCAATCAACTAAAACGTTTGCAGAGTAAAATCGCTCCAGATGCTCAACAGATCGATCTTCGAAAAATCCCGACGAGCCTTTTTCAACATCCTGACCTGAAAAAGTACGACTTGGTGTTGATCAATCCATGGCAATTTGAAGGAGAGAAACTCCCTATTCTGATTTTGGTGCGTACAACAGGAAATCTTAGTCGAAAAGAGGAGAAATCACTCGCGAAACAGCCCCAGAATCAGCAGCGTATTGAGGAAGCTAAGCAGCATCTGAAGAATTTACAAGAACAGATTGATCCGATTCAGGTTGAATTAGACCTCATTGAAGCTGACGACTTTGGTAGTGAGAATCAACAAGAAGTGGAGCATTATCAGCATCTTCTAAAGTCCAAAAAGCAATTACTTGAAAAAATGCGCCAGAAAGAATCGTTGATTCAGGAATTGACAAAACCCATCAATCCGAAAAGAAAAACTCACCTGCAACTTCTCAACCTATTCAACTGTTATAGCAAAGAGGAAGGCCTTGCTGAAAAAGCCACTTCCATTTTGAAACGAGCATTCACACACGAAAGCAAACGAAGTCAAGAGGGTGTTCAACAAGATATAAAAAAACTTTCTGTTTTCCTGAGACAACATGTCAAGATCGTAGATACTCTGGAGCGAATCCAAAATGAGATGAATAAGCTTGAGAGCAATCTACAGCAATTAATCACAGAAAATGAATCTGATGCCACAACTCCATGGCGAAGGCCATTCCTAGAATACCAATTAGACAATTTGGAATATTGTATTCTAAAGGAACAACTGACTGAGCTTGCTAAATCCTAAAATTTCATTTGTTCTCATTTTAATCCCCTGACATTATCATCGGAAAAGCATTCACTGAGTCCAAAAATCTCATTCAATTGTTCAATCAAGTATCCCCACAGTCTGAATCAAAATAAGAAAACGTTGCTAGGAAAAATTCAGCCTCTTCTGTTATTTCTCTTCATTAGTTTCCACACCGTACATGCAGAGGAACTACTTGTCGCAGTAGCATCCAACTTTGTCGCCCCAGCAAAAGAATTGAGTCAGGAATTCACCCGAATAACCTCTCATAATGTGAGCCTAAGCTTTGGCTCAACAGGTAAATTATACGCTCAAATCACCAACGGTGCTCCCTATCAAGTATTTCTTGCAGCCGATCAAGAAAGCCCATCTAGATTAGTCTCAGAAGGTCTTGCTGAGAGGGGTAGCCAATTCACTTATGCCCGCGGACGGATTGTGCTCTATTGCCCTACATTGGAAGCTGATCAAAAACCTGAGGAAGTTTTAAAATCGAATGGATTTACCCGACTGGCGATCGCCAATCCGAAGACAGCACCATATGGTCAAGCCGCAATGGAGGTCCTCCAGAACCTAGGGGTCTTCAAAAATCTGAGCACCCGCATTATCCAAGGAAATAACATTGCACAAACCTTTCAGTTTGTGAGCACTGGCAATGCGGAACTAGGCTTTGTTTCTGGATCTCAGGTGATCAATATTGACCCAGAACTGTATTGGACTATTCCCATAGATTTATATCGCCCAATCCAACAAGATGCTGTGCTCCTGCAGAAAGGTCTGGAAAAAAAAGCTGCTAGAGAATTCTTGGATTTTCTAAACAGTGATCCTGCAAGAAAAATAATTCAGTCTTTTGGTTATGACTTGGAATGAGATTTCTCCTTGAATGAATGGTTTGATGCTGAGATGTGGGAGGCTACCAAACTCACTCTTAAATTAGCCTTTGTCACCACACTCCTCCTACTAATTCTAGGGACTCCGATCGCTTGGTGGCTTGCCCGCTCCAAGTCATTTATTAAAGAAATTATCGGAACCTTAGTCGCCCTGCCGCTCGTTCTTCCCCCCACAGTCCTTGGCTTCTATCTGCTTCTGCTGCTTAGCCCACAGGGAAATTTTGGTAGCTGGTTATCGGAAGTTTTTGGTTCACCTTTCCCTTTTTCCTTCAAGGGATTGGTTGTTGGATCGGTCATCTATTCGTTACCTTTTGTGGTCCAGCCTATTCGAAACTCTTTTGAAGCTATTGGAGAACCTTCATTGGAGGCTGCGGCTAGTCTTCGGGCTAGTCCATTCGATGTCTTTTTTTCTATTGCCCTGCCCCTCGCAAGACCTGGCATACTAACCGGATCGGTCTTGGGTTTTGCTCACACTGTAGGTGAGTTTGGTGTGATTTTGATGTTAGGTGGAAATATTCCAGGAGAGACGAAGGTACTCTCAGTCGCAATTTATGATTACGTTGAAACTCTTCAATGGGAAAAAGCCCATGTATTGGCTGGAGGTATGATTGGATTTTCTTTCTGCGTGATCTTGGCAACTACTCTAATCGAGCGTTATTGGCGTGAAAAGAAATAATGAGTAGGTTCGAAGCCGAGTTCAAAGGCAGACTTGGAAATTTTGAGGTGGATGTCTCCTTTACACTACCACAAACAGGAATTACCGCATTATTTGGTCCTTCTGGCTGTGGCAAAACCACTATCTTGCGTTGCATCGCAGGTTTAACTCAGTTGGAAGGCAATCTAGTCGTTGATGGCAAAAGTTGGCAGAATTCTTCACAATTTTTGCCAACGCATCGCCGCCCAATTGGCTATGTCTTTCAAGATGCGAATCTGTTCCCTCATCTTTCCGTTCGAAGGAACCTTGAGTATGGGTTGAAGCGAATTCAAAACACTCAGAAGACCAAGCTATGGGAGGAGATCACGGAAATGTTAGGCTTGGAGGCCCTACTGGACCGCAAACCTAGCAGGCTTTCAGGTGGAGAAAAGCAACGTGTTGCTATTGGGCGAGCGTTACTCTCTGCTCCAGAAATTCTCTTAATGGATGAACCGCTCTCTGCATTGGATCGCTTCAGCAGAATGGAGATTCTGCCTTACCTGCAAAGGCTTCATCTGGATCTAAAAGTACCAATTGTTTATGTAAGCCATGATTTGCAAGAGGTCGAACAACTCGCAGATTGGATGATTCTGCTTGAGAAAGGTCATGTCATTGCCCAAGGCAGTATTTCGGGATTACTGGCTAATCCACAACTACCATTGGCCAGATTACCCGAAGCAGCCGTGATTCTTGAGGGATCTATGCAAGATTTTGATTCAAGGTATTGTCTTTCAAAAATAGCAGTTAATGGCGGATCTCTGACTCTCTCCCAAAATTTAGGGGTGGTTGGAAGCCGTCACCGTTTAAGAATTTTGGCAAGAGAGGTAGGGATTGCCAAATCATGGCGAGACGGAGATGCTAGCTTCTTGAATGTTCTCTCAGCCGTCGTCGTCGACATTCAACCTTTTGGGCAGCAACAAGCTAATGTATTTCTAAGGCTAGGGAAGCAAGCCCATGGGGATGATTTGTTAGCTAGAATCACAAGAAAATCCTGTGATGTACTTCAGTTGAAAAAAGGTGACGAGGTTAAAGCTTTGATCAAAAGCGTTGGTTTGGTGGGGGTTCCAACTGTGGATCAGGCAGGATAGGTTCTGCTGTGTTGGGGTCTTAGCCGCACTGTGTCTCCTAAGAGCCAACTCTCTCTGGATGGAACACTGACACGTAGAACCAAGCCATTCTCATGGCAGACATGCAGAATTTTGTGATCACCACGAAAGGAAATCTCCTGAATCCAACCTGATTGCAAAGTGGTTTCGGGGACTTTCTTGATTTTGATATCTTCCAGTCGAGACATCCATAAGCGATCGCGAATCTTAGGCATTTGAGAGATATTTTCCAGCCCAATTGCTGATCCAACAAGCTCTAAGGGTACCAGATTCGCTTCACCCACGAAGGAAGCAACCCATGCCGTCGCTGGTTCATGATATACCTCTTCCGGGCTTCCGTTCTGAACAACTTTACCTTGAGAGAGCAAAATCATCCGATCTGCAAATGTGTAGGCCTCTGTTTGATCATGAGTGACTAGAATTGCACTCACCTTGGCCTCACGAAGAATATCTCGAATGTCCTGCCGAATCTGAACTCTTAGTCGGTAATCCAGACTGTTGAAGGGTTCATCCAACAACAACAATCTTGGTGCAGGCGCAAGGGCTCTGGCTATCGCGATTCGTTGTTGTTCTCCACCTGAAAGTTCGTGTGGCATTTTCTTTTCAGAGCCAGATAATTCCACAAGTTTCAGCATTTCCTCCACACGTGAACGTTTTTCGTCCTTTGAACCATTAATCCCATAAGCCACATTTTTGAATACGTTGAGGTGTGGAAAGAGTGCAATATCTTGGAAAACCATCCCAACACGCCTTAACTCAGGGGCTACTATGCGGTGGACATTACTCATTTCTTCACCACCAATAAAAATCTCACCAGCTTGTGGTTCATCCAAGCCTGCAATCAAGTTCAAGAGGGTGGATTTTCCACAGCCAGAAGGCCCAAGTATCGAAAGCAACTCATGAGGTCGTAGATTTAGGCTCACTCCATCCACTGGCTTAATCTTCCCGTAGTGCCTGACTAGATCTTTACACTCCAGCAGAAAATCAGAAGTAACAGGCGGTAGTTTGCGGCTTCGAAAAAATGACATTTTTGAGGAAGATTGTCTGGGGCTTAGTTCGCAGTTGTGGAATGGGATCGCTTTCGCATCTCACGCGCCAATTTTAGTGCTTGATTGGTGATCTCTGATCCATCAAGGAGTCTGGCGATTTCTGTGATCGCCTGTTGCTTGTCCAGATCTTCGATAAATGTGTAGGTTTGATCATTTTCTGTAGATTTAGTCACCGCATAATGGTGCTTAGCGAATGCTGCAATTTGTGGAAGATGAGTAATGCAAAGTGTCTGTTGACGTTTTCCCAAATGGGCCAACTTCCTTCCAACTGTCTCCGCAACACCACCACTGATGCCCGTGTCGACTTCATCAAAAATCAGGGTTTCCACAGTATCTGTAGTGAGGATGGTCTGAATTGCCAACATCACTCTGGACAATTCGCCCCCAGAAGCAATCTTTACGAGGGGGCGCAGTGGCTGTCCGGGATTTACAGAGAGCATGAATTCAACTCGATCAGCACCATTTGAACTAAATGAATCATCATATTTTTTTTCAAAAGATGTTTCGAATCTTGCCCGACTCATCCCCAGCTCTCTTAATTCCTTACTAATCGATTCATCAAGTTTTTTAGCTGCCTTTTTTCTTTCTGAAGAAAGATTGGTAGAATGTTCTTGAAGGGTTTTGACTAATTCATCAATTTCTTCCTCCAGGACTGAGGCATCTTCTTCCAGGTTTTGGAGCGCTTGAAGCTCCGTTTGATGCCGTTCACACAGTTCAATCAGTTGTGTAGTGTGGTTTACCCGATACTTGCGCTGCATTGATTGAAGTAGGCTTAGACGATCATTGACCCAAGCCAAGCGTTCGGGGTTGTCTTCTATTCGGGCCTGTCTGTGTCTTAATGACTGGCTCAGTTCGTCCAACTGAAGAAGTGACTGATCAAGATTTTCCAAAAGTGCCGTGCAACCGGGGTCCATTCGTTCAGCATCTTGCAACTGCCTCTTTAAATTACTCAGTACCTCCACAATAGATCCATCCTCTTCATAGAGAATGGTCTGCATTCCTCCATAGAGGTTGAGAAGTTGTTCCGCGTGAGCAAGCATTTTGGATTCTGTCTCAAGAGCATCCATCTCTTGCGGTTCCAGGTTTAGGCTGGAGAGTTCTTGAAACTGTGCCTCCAGAAGCATCTGTCGATCTATACGGTTCGCTAACCTTTCCTGCCACTCGTCCTGCTCACGTCGCTTCTTAGTCCATTTTTTATGCACTTCACGAAGTGCCTCTCTTGTTGGGAATAGATTGCCGAAGGCATCTAAAAAATCTATATGACGAGAGGAATCAAGAAGTGCTTGGTTATCGTGCTGGCCATGGATATGAACAAGTCCTCGTCCAACTTCTGCAAGCAAGCTCTGGGTGACGGAGGTGTCGTTGAGAAAGCGTTTCTGGCGATTATTTGTGTTGAGCACTCGGCGAATCAATAGCTCATTTTCATGCGGTATATCCGCTT
The DNA here is from genome assembly GCA_011522845.1 of Deltaproteobacteria bacterium. Classification (GTDB taxonomy): domain Bacteria; phylum SAR324; class SAR324; order SAR324; family NAC60-12; genus JCVI-SCAAA005. The sequence continues at coordinate 7,278 of WTIF01000109.1, read as the reverse complement.
CACTGAGCAATCTCTTTATTTCAGCCTGATTTGAAATATCAAATGTTCCCTCCACTAGCGCCTGTGATGAACCCTGTCTAATCAAACCAAAATCAGCACGGTCCCCCAAAAGTAACTGAAGACCATCAATCATGATCGACTTCCCTGCACCGGTTTCTCCAGTCATGATTGAGAAACCATCGAAAAAATCGATTTCAAGATTTTCAATTGTCGCTAAATTCTGAATCCGCAAATGCAGCAGCATGATTGCTCATTCTTGATTCAGTAGAGGTCGTCGAGGGAAGTGATCACGTTATCAGCGATTAGACGGAAGGCTTCTGCCGCAGGGCTCTCAGATGGGACTTCGCTCATGAGGGGCTTGCCCAGGTCACCTCCTTCACGAACAGCTAGTTCCAAAGGAATTGCCCCAAGAAATGGTACTTCGTATTTACGGCAGGCTTCTTCGGCTCCGTGTTGGCTGAAAATGGCTGTTTTTTCACCACAATGAGGACAAGCAAAGTAGCTCATATTTTCTACAATGCCCACGATGGGAATATCGACCTTGGAAAACATTGTGATTGCCTTGTAAGCATCGACCAAGGCCATGTCTTGCGGAGTTGAAACCACAACGGCTCCAGCCAACTCGCAAAGCTGTGAGATACTGAGTTGAACATCCCCAGTTCCTGGAGGCATGTCGATAATCATTATATCACCGCCAGGCCAGGCTGTATCTCGTAAGAGTTGTTCTACTGCCTGATGAACCATTGGCCCTCTCCAGACCATTGCCGCCTCATCATCAATCAGATTACCAATCGACATCGCATGTAAACCCATCACTTCCAGCGGCATCAAGTTTTCTTCCCGTAATTCTGGTTTTACTCCCCGTAGACCCGTCATGATAGGGAAACTTGGACCATAAATATCTGCGTCAAAAAAACTTACACTGAATCCTTTTTGCTGAAGGGCCAGTGCTAAATTTAGAGATACTGTAGATTTTCCAACCCCTCCCTTGCCACTGGCAACGGCTAACACCGCATCATAATTTTGAAGATAAGCGGTTCTTTGAGGCTGCCGAGCACGCTTATTATGCTCTGGTTCTGGGGTCGAAGCAGTGTCTTCCTCTGATTCTTCATCAATGGGTGCCTTTTCCAAAACCTCAACCGCCACTCGAGAAATACTGGGTAAGTTCCGGATATTCTCCTCAATCTGCGTTGGAAGAATTTGACGCAACCTCGATTCTAAAGGCAGAACAATCGTGAATTTGGCGAAGTCATTGTTGACCACACAGCTATGAACAATCTCTGTTTCAGTCAAAGGCCTTCCGTCGACTTCGATTTCAGCCAGAACAGACGTAAATTGTTGTTCCAATGATTCCATGATTGCTTCCTTCAGGGAGCAGAGGTTTTGTAAGCGACATGAATTGTCGAGGCACCAAATACAAAATCGTAGTAGTCAGCCTGTTGAAAACCGACTTCAAGGAGTTTTCGCTTCAGCGTTTCTTGATCGGGATACTTCAAAGAAGACTGCGGAAGATAGGTGAACATTTCTTGTTCAGGCATTAGCCATTCACCAATCTTTGGGACCACCTTGAAGAAGTAGAATCGGTTCAAAACATCTATTAGTGGCAGCCGTACTTTTCCCACATCCAGACTAACCAAGACCCCCCCTGGTTGCAAGATGCGCCTTATCTCCAAGAGTCCCTTCGTGAGATCATCAAGGTTACGCAGTCCATAACCAATTGTCACCGCAGCAAACCAGTTATCCGGAAAAGGAAGGCGAAGGGCATCCCCTTGAATCCATTGAACTGAATCAAATCGAGTCCGCTCTGCAGCGACTCCCAACATCGAGGCCGCAAAATCAACTCCTGTCACTTCTGCATCAGGATGCTGTTTGATGACAGCCCTAGCAATGTCTCCAGTTCCACAACAGAGATCCAGGCAACGTTCTCCTTCCCGAAGTCCCGTCTGACGAGCAACAAAACGCTTCCAATAACGGTGCAATCCAAAGGTAATAAGGTCATTAAACCGGTCATACTTCAACGCAATTTCATTGAATTTGCGGCTAACGTATTCAGCTTTATCGGCTGTCGATGGGAGTTGGTAGGTCAATGGCTTATTGATGGAGGAGACAGATCAAGTTGTCTGGAAAGCAATTCAAGAGCAGAGATCGCAAAACGAATCTGGTGTTCCTGTTTGGTGAAGAACGGATTTTCCTGAATTACCTCGTGAATTGTCTCATGTGGCTGCTCTGTCATTTCTGACCTTTGGATAAGCACCAGATGGCAAACCCCATTCTTATTACTGCGCAGGTTTCCATCAGGAGGACCTGCCATCCCGTTTTCAGCAAGTACTAAGTCTGCTTCAGTATTCTTCATTGCAGCCAAAGCCATCTCCTTTGTCAATTCCTCAGACAGGCTTGATTCTTCATCCCCCAGAAATCTACCAATCAATTGTTCCTTAATGGAATTGGCATAGGCGACCTGAGAGCCAAGAACGAATTTGGACGAACCGGGAAGCCCAATCAAAGATCCTGCTATCCGTCCACCAGCACTTGTTTCCAGCAGATAGATTTTCGGAGGATCCTTTCTCTCAAAAAGCTGACGAGAGACCTTTCGACTGATTTCTAGGAGTTCTCTCTCAAGTTCCTGAATTCTGGCTTCCCACTCACTGAATTCGGTAGTTTTCTTTGAAAGCCCACTCCCAAAATGCTCAATTGCCTTGTCAGGCAGATAAGCAGGAAGTTGCTGCCAAGAGTATACAGCTCGCCGAATGATCGTTGAGGATAGATTTAGATAGCTTTTAAGTGCTATGGGTAATAGATCAGGATCTAGAATTTTCTGTTTCAGAGATGGCCCTTCAACAAGACTCTCCGCAATCCGCTCACCTGGCCGGGGTACAACCAGCCATTCTGCCAAGTTTGACATCTCTTTCATGTCTGCTTCTGAAAATATTTGAGGATCCTGCATTCTGTTGATCAAGTCACTACCGACCAATATCTGAATCCGCTGGCTTTTGTAGTCACGATCAGACATGAGAACTGTCCTGATATTTTTAACATTATCCAACAGCCTAACCTGGCCTTCCCTCTGAAATTCAATGATTGAAACGAATAACTCTACTTGGCGAAGACGAAGAGTTTCTCCAGCTTGATCAACAATGACATTGAGTCGATTGCCAGAATCTTGATGTAAACTTGCTAGCAAGTCTTGCATCAGTTGGAGACGGATATCTTTGGGGAGGGTTACAGATCTTTTGAAGGGATCAGGATGATGACCATTAGAGAGGAGGTAAACGACCCTGGATAATTCAGGTCGTTGCCTTAAAGCTAGCTCAGCCAATACAAGGTGGTGATAGCCTGCCGGATTTCCAGTGATGGGAACAAATAGCGTATTTTGGTAATCAGCATTCTCCGGGCAGGGAGATTCAATAATCCTGGGGGTCACTTGCAAAAAGTCAGGCTGCTGATTCAGCCTGAACTTGATTCTGTAGCATCAGCAAATTGAGCATTTTTAGAGTCGCATTAACCGCTGCCATCACTTGATCGCCATCCACACCAATCGTTTGGAGTCGACGTTCGCCCATTTTCCAGGTGATCACAGCCTCGGTCAAAGCATCAGTTTTTCCACTTCGGGGAATCCGGATTTCATAGTCCACCAAGTCAGGACAGATAATTTGACGGCGTTTGAGGATCTTCTTGACGGCATTCATAAAAGCATCATACCCACCAATGCCGGAACCTGCTTCCGTGTATTCTTTTTCGTCCCAACTCAAGCAGACAGAAGCTGTGGACTTGAGATTCAATCCACTCTGGATGCTGCAACCCTCCAAACGCAATCGTTGATTCACGTTATCATCCAAAACATCCGTAACAATGAAGGGCAAATCTGCTGGAGTCAGATTTTTCTTTGAGTCCCCCAACTGGACGATTCTTTCCAGTACTTTTCGCAGATTTTCCTCAGAAAGCTGCAGACCCAGAATCTCCAGATTTTTTACAAGAGACGCTTTGCCACTCATTTTTCCCAGTGCATAACTTCGAATCCTACCAAAACGCTCTGGCTGAATAGGATTGTGATAGAGGCCACCTTTCCTGTCTCCATCAGCGTGAATGCCACTGGTTTGTGTGAAAACATCGGTACCCACTACAGGGGAATTCGTAGCCAATCTCTTACCTGAGAAGGTCTCGATCATCTCGCTAACTGGTACCAAGCTTGTTTCGTCAATGCTGAGGTGAACCCCTAGCTTATCACGAAGGACTACGGAAATTTCAGCAAGGGAAACATTTCCGGCTCTTTCACCCAGGCAGTTCATTGTGCAATGCAAGTTACGAATTCCAGCTTTTACTGCGTATAGGCAGTTGGCGGTGGCCAAGCCGTAGTCATTGTGAGGATGAAAATCGATTGTCGCCCATGGGAATCGCGAGGTCATGTCCTTCAAACTATCAAAAACTTCCTCTGGAGATAACACTCCAAGGGTGTCTGGGAGCATAATGTGCTTGATATCCAATCCTTCCAAGTGCCCCATTAGGTTATAGACATACTCTGGCTTGTCTCGATAACCATTTGACCAATCCTCGAGATATATATTGACCTGCAAGCCTCTACTTTTGGCGTATTCGACCGTTAGGCGTATGTCCGCAGCGTGTTCATCAAGAGTTTTCCGAAGCTGATTTTTGCAGTGATTTTCGCTTCCCTTGGTTAGCAAATTCAATACTCTGGCACCTGAGTCGAAAATCCAGTCAACACTTCTCTTGTGATCACAAAAACCAAGCACTTCAACACGATCCAGAAACCCTTGGTCGCTTGCCCAATCTGCTATATTTTGAACAGCTTCTTGTTCTCCCTGTGAAATCCTCGCTGAAGCGATTTCCAGCCTATCAACCCCAACTCTCTGAAGCAGAGCCTTTGCTATATTCATCTTCTCAGCAGGTGTAAACGAGACTCCTTGGGTCTGCTCACCATCACGAAGAGTTGTGTCCATTAGAGAAATATGCTCACCAGCGAGATCCATTGCTTCATCCTTCTAAGAAATTCTGAAAAATCAGATTTTACCACGCTATTACAATGTGTGGCAACCGCTCTTTAAAATTTTACTCAATCTTCCTCTTCCTGCTGGAGAGTCTGAAATTCCAAGCCCCTGAATTCCCAATGAGCTGAGGGTTCCTGTATCAAGGCAAGCACGACCTCAAAGATCTGGACCTCATCATCTTGATTTACTCTGAAACGAACTCTGGAATCTTCTGCATCTTCCCTGAAATCAAGATGTAATTCTGGCTCCTCTAATTCAAATCCTGCAGCTTTCAATGCAAGGTATCTTGAATCTTCCTTGACTACCTCATAAGCCACTTGAAAAGCTGAGGTCTTGCGCATGTTTGGCTGCTGAAGGCCCAAGGCAATGACGAAGAAACCAAAGAACAGCAGGTTTGAAAGCAGCAGGCGGCGCATGGGGCGCATTGCATCTGGATTATCAATGACTACCGTTCCGGCCAAACGATCTCCCAAGCGCCTTCCGTAAGGATCTCGAAAGATTTCCCAAGCTTCCCAAGGCAGGATGAATAAGCTCAAATTACGTTTGAACAGTCGGTCTTTTGGCACTCTTTCATTGATATTTTCAATCTTACGCAAGCACATGCCCAGCATGCGTTTCCCAGGACTACCGTTCTGTGAAAGATCTCTTAAAACTAAAAAGAGAAGAGCCCCACCGTAGAACCAAGTGAGGTCCAACCAGCTACGAGCCTGCTGCTTAAGATCCCAGTGTTCCTGCCGAAAAAGGCTGTCGAGAGTATTGAGAATAAGGATGATCAGGACAAGATCTATCAGGAGTCCAAAGAGTCGCTTCCCTTGGGAAGATGCCCTTAGGCGGGAAGGAGCGTCGGAATGAACCTCAGAAGGGTTTTCCGAATCAACGGCGGAAGATTCCTCCGTCATGGCAAGCGAGATTCTACTTTTTTGAGGCGGTCAAAGAGTTCTTCGAGTCGGTGAATCAATGCCTGAGTTTTGCGCCACTGAGAAACAGGTCTGGACGGCATTCCACCCACTACCTCCTTATCGGCGATATTGCTGGTAATCACCGAGCGCGCAACCGCTGTCACATGATTACCAACCTGAACATTATCTCGAATTCCGGTTTGCCCACCCATGATCAGATGATGCCCTACGGTGGCACTTCCGCCTATGGCGGATTGAGCAGAGATCAGTGCATGCTCCCCAATCACAACATTGTGAGCAATCTGAACCTGATTATCAATTTTGCTTCCTGCCTTGATGACAGTGTCGGTAAATCGGGCTCGATCCACCGTAGTGTTAGCTCCAATTTCAACATCATCTTCAATCACTACTCGGCCCACTTGTGGAATTTTCTGATTGACACCTTCTCTCTGAAAATAACCGTGCCCATCTGCTCCAATCACTGATCCACTTTGGAGGATCACCCGATCACCAATGATGCAGTCTTCCTGCACCACAGCTTTTGGAAAAATTTCACAATTCTCCCCAATCACAGCATCTGTCATCAAAACACAACCAGCATGTATAATGCTGCCTGATCCAATTCGAACCCCATCATAGAGCACCACTTGGGGGCCAACCCAAACATTTTCTCCAAGTTGAACATTTTCGCCCAGTGTCGCTGTGGGATGTACTTGGCCTTCTGGATGTTGCTGAAGATGCAACAGCGCTGTTGCTTTGACATGAGCTGCCAGGGGATCATGAGCAAACAGAAAATTTCGCCCCCCAGCGTTGGTTCCGGCTGGAACAATCACCGCAATCTCATCCCCACTGATTTCTTCTTCATGATGTTGTCTTCGCTGAATTCCTCTCGGAGTAGGGACACTGCTCAATCCACTAGCAGAAGCCAAATAAGCTACTCCACCCGGTCTCAGTTGATCCAGCCCACAGGCATGAGTTAATTTTAAGGAGGGCTCACCACTGAAGGGTAAATCCAGCTGTCGAGCTAGTTCTTCAAGCGTGAGTGTTTGCCGAATTCGTTTCATTAACCAAATAAAGCAAAGCGGTGTGCAAGAGGTCGAACCCTGACGGACTGCCCAGATCGCAAAGGTTGGGAATTTTCCGGCATGTGAATCAGCGAGTTAGCCTGTGCTATAGAGGCAATACTGAAGGAACCTTGCTGAGGTACAGGACGAACCCAATCAATACCATCTTGATGATACCAATGGGCCCTTAAAAGTTGCAGTCTCTCTGAGGTTTCATCAAAATTCTCAGTGATTTTTGCAGATCGCATTGGCACTTCAATTTGTTCGTGGCCAAGACATTTACGCAGGTAGGGCCTGACCAGTTCTTCAAAT
>WTIF01000255.1 GCA_011522845.1 Deltaproteobacteria bacterium | reverse complement strand
ATGAAACGGATTACCAAATGTTGCACTTGCTCCAGTAGGAAGGTCGCCTGAGCAACGTGGAGCTAGCCAAACGACTTCATCTCTCTCCGCCAGCCACTCATGCGCGCTGGAAGCGACTGGAGCGAGAGGGTTACATTGAAGGCTACTCAGCGCGTATCAATGCTCGCCTAGTCGGCTTTGACATGTCGTGCTTCATTCACCTGAACTTGGAAATGCATCAGCCCGAAGACGCAGGGCGGGTCCATGAGGAGTTGTTAAAGTTTCCACAGGTACTGGAGTTACACCACGTCACCGGTGAAACAGATTATCTGCTCAAGGTGATTTTTCGAAACCGCAGTGAACTGGAAGAATTTGTTGTCAGTCAGTTGATGACAATTCCAGGCATTGCTCGGATTCGGACAAGCCTTGTTTTGCGAGAAATCAACACCACCAAGGGACTTCCACTGCGTTAAGGGATTTCTAAACAACAGTTGGTCCGCTGCCACTGTTGTCCCAACGCAATTGAGGAGGTCTTCATGATTCATCTCTCCTTTCCTACTCGCCTGAAGCAAAAGCTCGCTTCCCTGTTTGCAGCTACCTGCTTGAGCTTGCCAGCAACTGCTCTTGCCGATGAAACCTGCATGTCCCCTTACATGGCCAAGATCACCGGCCAGGAAGACTTTGTCTATGTCTGGACTCTGGGAGTTGAGGGCATGGGGGACGGTCAGGACAAACTAGTCACCATTGACGTAGCTCCAGACTCTTCCAACTACGGTCAGATTGTCCATACGCTCTCTGTCGGAGGCCGCAACGAAGCTCATCACTCTGGATTCACCGACGATCGGAGGCATCTGTGGGCTGCGGGGCTGGATACCAGCAAGATCTTCATTTTCGATGTGCATTCTGACCCTGCCAAACCCAAGTTGCACAAGACCATCAGTGATTTTGTGGACCGCAGCGGCGGAGTAGTCGGACCCCATACCACTTATGCACTTCCAGGGCGCATGCTGGTAACCGGACTCTCAAACAACCGGGATCATAGTGGCCGCACGGGGATGGTCGAGTACACCAACGAAGGTGAGTATATCACTACCCATTGGATGCCCATTGAAGAAGATCTCCGAGGGGCCGAAAAAACGGGACAGTTTGCCGATGGCTATGGGTACGACGTTCGTGTTTTGCCACGCCGGAACGTGATGCTGACCACTTCCTTCACGGGGTGGTCTAACTACATGATGGATTTCGGCAAAATGCTCAATGATGGGGAAGCCATGAAACGCTTCGGGAATACCGTGGTCGTTTGGGATCTCCACACTAGGAAACCAAAGAAGGTCCTTGATGTTCCAGGAGTCCCCCTGGAATTGCGCTGTGCCTGGGGAGCCCGCAACAACTACTGCTTCACAACCACCGCGCTGACCTCACAAATCTGGCTGCTCTATGAAGATCAGCAAGGAGAGTGGCAAGCCAAAGCAGTCAGCGACATTGGTGAACCGGCCAAGATTCCACTGCCTGTAGACATCTCGATCACGTCCGACGATACAGGTCTCTGGGTGGACACCTTCATGGATGGAAAGACACGCTTGTTCGACATCAGTGACCCTTTCAATCCTAAGCAAGTCTACGAGCGAGAGATTGGCAAGCAGATCAACATGATCTCCCAGAGTTGGGATGGTAAGCGGGCATACTTTACCTCCTCTCTACTCGCCAATTGGGATAAGAAGGGAGACGACAATGAGCAGTACTTCAAAGCCTTTGAATGGAACGGCAAGGAGTTGGTTCCAAGTTTCAGCATTGATTTCAATGCAGAACAGTTGGGACGGCCACATCAAATGCGCTTTGGGGCCTATTCTCTTTATGCTCAGCGCCGACCGGAAGAGCCCAACGCTCTTGCGGCTGACTGATTGAATCGTTTCCGGGCTGGTTTACTGAAGACAGTGAGTCAGCCCAGCCCAACACACTCCAAGCTTTCACTCTGAACATGCTTATTTCCAAGAAAGTTTCGCTTTTCTTCCTTAGCTTGCTGGTCTGCGCGTTCTCACTTTCAGCCCACCAAGACCACCAAACAGAAGCAGACTCTTCTCCCAAGATTGCAGCTTGGAACAATCAGTATGAGATTCCAGGAGTGGGGAGCTACCAACTTCCTAAATTGGGGTTCGCTGGTGATGGAGAGGTGCTGGACACCAACCAGCAGTCACTGCGATTACACGATTTGTTTTCCGACCGAATTGTATTGCTCAGTTTTATCTACACCAGCTGTAGTGATCCTGAGGGTTGTCCCTTGGCTTCCGCTGTGATGTTGCGCATCAAGCAGGAGTTGGATCAGAATCCTTCGCTCAATCAGCAAATCCGGTTACTGAGCCTCAGTTTTGATCCCAATCGTGACACGCCCACCCACCTGGCAAACTATGCCAAGGGTTTTCAGACCAATGGCCCTGGGGATTGGCGATTTCTGACAACCCAATCCAATGAACAGCTCGACCCGATCCTCGAAGCTTATCAACAATCTGTACTTCCTGATCTGGACTCGAATGGAAACTCTTCTGGTAACTTCTCACACATCCTTCGGGTGTTCCTAATCGATCGACAACAACGAATTCGGAATATTTACAGTGCCTCTTTTCTGAATCCAGACCTACTACTAACCGATCTGCAGACACTACTCGTACCGGACAACCAGCAGGAACCCGCAATTACGAATCAACCACACAAGCATGATGGGTTAGCCGCAGCGAAAACAGACCAAATCCACAAAGAAGAGCGGACCGAAACGGCCCATTCCCTAAATCTACTCACCTTTGCCCAAACCACTCAGCTTGGATTACCGCCACTGAAGATCCCCCAGGACAACCCGCTCACTTCCGAAAAAATTGATCTAGGAAAAAAACTATTTTTTGATCGACGTCTCTCCCTGAATGACACCTTTTCCTGCGCAATGTGCCATATCCCGCAGCAAGGATTTACCAGCAATGAGATGGCAACCTCGGTAGGAGTCGAAGGACGAACCGTCCGGAGAAATGCACCAACGATTCTGAATGTTGGCAACCTGGATCTGCTGTTTCATGATGGCAGAGAGGAACTGCTGGAGTACCAGAGTTGGCAACCTCTACTTGCCAAAAACGAGATGGCTAACCCATCTGTGAGTTATGTGCTCAACAAGCTACGCAGACTTCCGGAGTACCAGGCTTCTTTCAAGCAAGCTTTTCCGAAACAGGGAATTCGAATGGAGACCGTGGGGATGGCGCTAGCCAGTTACCAACGAGTGTTGCAAGCAGGCAACTCAGCTTTTGATCGCTGGTATTATCTTGGCCAACAAGATGCGATCTCCGTTGAGGCCCAACAAGGCTTTGCCCTGTTTCAAGGGAAGGGAGGGTGTGCCAGTTGTCACTCTATTGATAAAGAATGGGCACTTTTTACAGACCAGCAGCTTCACAACACAGGAATCGGCTACCAAAATTTGCAGCAAAGCAAACTACAGAAGGTGCAACTGGCTCCAGGGGTAGAAGTCGAGGTGTCGAGAGAATTGATTAATCAGGTCAGCGAACCGCCGCCCAGTGATTTGGGTCTCTACGAGATCACTCAGAACCCCGCTGATCGCTGGAAATATCGAACACCCAGCTTACGAAACGTTACTTTGACCGCACCCTACATGCACAACGGTGCTCTGCAAGACCTAGCCGCAGTGATCGATTTCTATGATCAAGGCGGTATTTCCAACCCAGAGCTGTCTCCACTGATGCGCCCGCTCTATTTGACTGCAGCTGAAAAACAGCAATTGCTCTCTTTTCTGAACACATTGACCGGAGCTGACGTGGACAAATTGGTGGATGATGCGATGAAGGCTCCGATTGGGGATCATCAAGT
>WTIF01000150.1 GCA_011522845.1 Deltaproteobacteria bacterium | reverse complement strand
ATTCGATTCCTACCGTCAGCACCAAGCCCTCCTAGACTCCACTGAATTCTGAAGAAAATGATTTGAAATGGAATGCTTGAGAACCATCACTTGACTAGCAGATGACACAGGCACAATTTGGTGGCCCAAGCGAAACGTTCATGCATAGCCAAGCTGCTTGCAGCGATGTACAAGTTTTTACTGCGGTTCACTAGCAACTGGTTCTTGGGTATAAAGAACTAGTGAGCCAAAATAGTTTGCTCCTTTTTCCTTGCTAACGTGACTGCTCTTTCCTCAAGGGAAGTCCTTTACTGAATCAAGACTTCTCTCTGCTCTGCCTTCTCGCATCATTGCACACCTATAAACGATGCTTCTTCAATGGTGCGAACTCAGCTGATCTCCACCGGTCTGCAGCTATTTCATAGGCCCTTGCATCATGAATCTTTTCCGGAGTCCCATTTCTTTACTAACTTCTGAGCGATCTTCACTCGTTGTTCTTGGGTGAGAATCTTATGGAAGTCAGCGAACCCCTGAGCCAATAATGGCAGCTTGGACTGAACTTCAGACCATCTAACATCAAGCAAAGCCGCCACATCCTCTGCATCCACTGAGTCCTGCAGCATCAGGTCGTACATCTCCTCTCTCAACTCTCGATGTCGTTCCTTAATTTCCACTGAGGTACTGCGTAAAGTGTTAATGAGGTTGGTTATCTCTCGCTCTTGAATGTCATCGAGGTCTAGTGCGAACGACATTCCGAAGACAATGCGTGATGTATTTGCAGACTCCAAACGCTCAAGATGATTGGATTTCCAACCTTTGGAAATTCGCTCTTTGACCTTACTGCGTTGTTCAGGAGTCAGCATCGTATAAAAGTCAGTAATTTTTTGTGCTAGCACTGGCAACTTCGTATGGACAGAAGCCCAGGTGGCTTCAAGCAGAGCATTTATCTCTTCCACATTCACTGAGTCTTGCTGCATCTGAGCAAGCATCTCTTCCCGCAGTTGGCCCCGAATTTTCTTGAGTACCTCCAATTCAGGACGAGCGGTATCAACAACCCTGGCCATTTCCCGCGCTTGCGCATCATTGAGATCAAGTGTGCTGGATGTTTCTGAAACAATCTCGGATGTGCTCTTGGAATCTGGCTGGCCACAACCTACCAAAAAAGTCGCTGATGTAATCGCAATTAGCAAAGACTGCCGGAGTGTTTTGAAAGTTTTGGATGCTGACATAGCGCTTCTCCTAAAGTAGCGTGATTTAAATCCCCTTATGTCCTATCAGTAGAACCTCTCGGGGTGCTTGAACTGCGGATTAGTATAGGAGAGATATCTTTCACCAATCTTTCGAAAACATTACAAAATTGAAAGGTTAGGGAAACAACTTCCAGATTGGATTAGCCGAGCTAAAATCATGCAGAATTTTCATTATTTAGAGAGGCTTCAATGAAACTGCTTTTGCTGGAGGACGACCCCAAAGTCGCTGATTTCATAACAAAAGGCCTGAGAGAAGCTGGGTTTGTTGTCGAGCATACCACGCAAGGTGAGGTTGCTTTGAGCTTAGCCCAATCAGAGGAGTATGATGCAGCAGTGCTGGATATTATGGTTCCAGGCTTGAGTGGGCTTTCCGTAGTTCAGACACTGCGAGAGCAGAAAAATCCAATTCCTGTTCTTATTCTCAGTGCCAAGCACACATTGAAAGATCGGGTGAGTGGAATTGAGTTGGGAGCGGATGATTACCTGACCAAGCCTTTTTCCTTCACAGAGTTGCTTGTCCGCGTACAAGCTCTGATCCGACGCAATTCTCTAAATGCAGAACCAACTACCCTCCAATATGCAGACTTGGAAATGAATCTGCTAAGCCGGGAAGTTTTCCGCTCCAAGCATCTTCTCCAATTGCAGCCACGCGAATTCAGCTTGTTGGAATACTTTCTCAGGTATCCAGGTCGAGTACTGTCCAAAACATTTATTTTAGAGCATGTCTGGGATTATGACTTTGATCCTCAGACAAATGTAGTTGATGTGCTGGTTTCACGTTTGCGCAGCAAGGTAGACAGAGACTTTGACACCAAACTGATCCATACACTTCGAGGCGTGGGATATGTACTTAAGCTTTGAACGCTTGAGGCCCCGGAGTTTCCAAGCGCGGATGACTATCTTTGGTATTCTACTTTTCTTTTTCTCAGCCTTGTTGGTAGTTGGGTTCTCTGGATTTTTCCTTCATAGAGAGTTTGAAACAAGACTTCAGCAAAGCATTCTCGGGCAGCTGGAGCGCTATTCGAAGCTACATCTACAGTCTAGAGCTTTACTTTTGTTGACCCTGCAACAGGAGCACGATCAGAATCGAATGCGTGGCACTTGGCTCAACTGGCAAGAAGATCAAGGAACTCTATGGGAAACCATCCCGGCAAACTGGGAACAAGATCCCTCAAGACTGAAGTCCCTTCTGCAAACTCACTTAGTCTCTGGTGATGAATGGAGTCGAATGCCTTCCAAGAATGTTGAGCTGTCGAACAATAGTCCACCTGAGGAATATCATAACCTAGATCTTGAAGAGGAAATTCTGATTACTGCGCGTGTTTTTTCTGACGGCTCGGTGTTGGCCATCGGAGAGTCCCCCCATTTCTTCACAAAACTTCAGATAAGACTTTTCAGACGCAGAGTTTTTAGGATTCTTCTAGCTGTGGGGATTGTCAGTATATTGGTGGGCTGGTTTTTTACACGAAAAGCTCTGCGACCCATCCAAGATCTGGTGGAAACAACTGAAACAATAGCTGCAGGACGCTTAGACGCTCGTGTTCCAGAGCCTGACACCTCAGGTGAACTGGCTAAACTTACACGACTCTACAATGAGATGTTGGAACGTATTGAACACTTGGTTACGACCATGAACGAGTCACTTGATAATGTAGCTCATGATCTGAGAACTCCTCTAATGCGTTTGCGTAACTCAATCGAGTTGACGATCGCCAACGAAGCGGCCTCAGTAGAAGAACTCAGGGAGGCTCTATTGGATGTTGCGGAAGAAGCAGAGCAGATTCAATTACTGTTGACTGCGTTGATGAATCAGGCTGAAGCTGTAGCTGGTACTATGCGCCTGAGTAAAGAATTGATAGACATAAATGTATTGACGCAGGAGGCTTGTGAGCCCTATGAGTTGCTCGCTGAAGAAAAGCAAATTACTCTGCGAAAGAATTTTGCTGAAGCCTCAGTGTTTCTTGAAGCAGATCCAGTCAGGTTACGTCAGGCCCTTGGCAACCTTCTTGACAATGCGATTAAATTTACTCCAGAAGGAGGTCACATAACCGTAAGCATCCTCTCTCAGCCCAACGTGGTGATTATTGAAATCAAGGACACTGGAGTCGGTATCTCTGAGAGTGATCAGCTCCGAATCTTCGAGAGGCTCTACCGGGGAGACAAAAGCAGAAGTACAAAAGGTATGGGTCTTGGTCTCAGTCTTGTTCAGGGTGTCATTCAATCCCATGGAGCTGATATTCGAGTCATCAGTTCCCCTAACCAGGGAAGTGCCTTTCGAATTGAATTTTCACGTCCAACATCAATTGAGGATGAAAGCCAATGGTAGGGATCGGACAAAAACTACCCGACACAGAAGTGTTGTGGGTGAGAGAATCAGAAGTGAAAAAAATAAATTTCCGTCAAAAGCTTGCAGGCCGAAGAGTAGCCATCTTTGGAATGCCTGGCGCTTTCTCCACAACGTGTTCAGGGTTGCATCTCAAATAAAATGGGAAATAAAAACGAACTGATGAAAAAAGGAAGAGGGTGCCGATATGATCGGTTTGCGGCACATCATAAGTTCATAAGGGGAATCAAAATTCTTGAGGGCCCACTATACTGAATAGGGTGGCGCAGGCTTTTTTGTTTGTAGTAGTGCTCTCGAC
>WTIF01000211.1:2607-3883 GCA_011522845.1 Deltaproteobacteria bacterium | reverse complement strand
ATTATATACAAGCAATTTTGGCGGACATTAAATTTTACTGTGCAAGTTGTCAAGAAAAATTCTTTCACCTTTTCTTTCAACTGTGTCCACCGTTGATTTATTTCACAGCCCTTCTGCTCCAACCATCATCATCTTGAAAGCTAGCTTTTTGAAAAGCTTTGCCACTGATATTGGTTGTATTCTCTTGCCAGAAACTCATTGGTATCTTTAAAATTACTTTTGCCAAGCAGTCTGCTGTAGCACTACCATCAAATTCCAGCATGCCTACCAAAACTATCATCAAAGTCTGTGGCCTGACCCGATTAGACGAAGCACGAGCCTGTATCGAATTGGGTGTACAGTGGTTGGGTTTCAATTGCTTTCGTGGCTCCAAGCGCTATCTTCCTCCAGAAGCAATCGCCACAATGATTCAGAAGCTTCCTCCAGAGGTGAAGACTGTTGGAGTTTTTGTGAACTCTTCGGCAACAGAAATCGAAGAGATCCTCCAACAGACCGGTCTACATCTGGCTCAATTACACGGAGATGAAAGCCCAGACTTTGCGAACGCCCTACAAGTACCTTGGTTTCGAGCCTTTCGGGTGGCTGATGATCTGTCAGAGGAAGAGGTACATAGCTACGGTCAAGAGTTATTTCTGCTGGATGCAGCCCAGACTGGACAGTATGGTGGAACCGGACACGCCTTCGACTGGAAGGTGGCCACACGCTTGCGAGATCATGGCAAATTGCTGCTTGCTGGAGGTTTGCGGCCAGACAATGTGAAAGAAGCTGTCCTGCAGGTGCGACCATTCGGCGTAGACGTTGCCAGTGGAGTCGAGAGCGCTCCGGGTCGTAAAGATCCACAGAAAGTGGCAAATTTTATCGCTGCTGTTGCCCAAGCAGAAGCGCGCTGGTAAGGATTCCACAGTCATGGTAGAACTTGGCATTGTCTCCGAGTTCTGTTCCCTTCAACCCACTTCCCATCCTTTAATCAACAATACAGCATGGAAACCAGCGGATTCAGCACCTATCGAGGTATCCCCGTAGAGAAAATCGTTACTCCCTTGGATGCCTCCACGGCACTTCGACGGATCACAGACCAAATCGACACCCATAAAGGGGCGCTAATGGTCAGCAATTACGAAGTACCTGATCGTTATTCTCGCTGGGACATTGGTTTCATAAATCCTCCCTTGGAGTTGGTTGCCCGGGAACGTAGTTTTTCGCTCAATGCCCTGAACAAAAATGGTCAGCGTCTGCTGCCCTTGTTACAGGAAGTGCTGGAAGGTCATCCTCACCT
>WTIF01000211.1:0-2507 GCA_011522845.1 Deltaproteobacteria bacterium | reverse complement strand
CTCTTCCTACCCACCGACCTGGTTGTGGTCGACCGCCAGAAAGAGTTGGCTTACAGCATTTGCTACCGTATCTACACCCCAGAAGGCTGGACAGAGCCTCACCTGAATACCGGCGCTACCTTTCCAATGGCCTCTGGGCAGGCAGATGGAGCCGTACAATGCGATCACAACGAAGGTGAATTTGAAGAGAAGGTGCAACAGATCCGTTCGGGCTGTCAGCGTGGTGACTTCTTCGAGGTTGTGCTCTCACAAGCCTTCTCCGCTGGCTTCGACAGTACTCCACTGACGCTCTTCCAGCGACTCTGTGAGCGCAATCCCAGCCCCTACAGTTTTCTGCTCAACTTTGGTCAGGAACAATTGGTCGGGGCTTCGCCAGAAATGTACATTCGGGTCAACAACGGGCGCTTTGAAACTTGCCCCATTTCAGGGACAGTACCGGTTGGGGAAGATGCAATGGAGACGGCAGAGCGGATCAAGAACCTGATCGGTTCTGCCAAGGAAGAATCTGAACTCACGATGTGCACGGACGTTGACCGTAACGACATGTCTCGGATCTGTGTGCCGGGTAGCGTGAAGCTGCTAGGACGTCGGCTGATTGAAAAGTATTCACGCCTGATCCATACCGTTGATCATGTGGAAGGCCAACTCGCTGAGGGCTTCGATGCGATTGATGCGATCTTAACCCACATGTGGGCTTGTACCGTGACCGGTTCACCCAAGCCAATCGCCATGCAGACGATTGAGAATCTCGAGAAATCTCCACGTCGCTGGTACAGCGGTTGTGTGGGCTTCCTCTGGTTCAACGGCTACGCCAGCACCGGAATGACCCTTCGCACGATTCACCTGCAAGATGGGGTGGCGACGATTCGGGCTGGGGCAACCTTGCTCTTCCACTCTGATCCAAAGGCTGAAGAGCAGGAAACCCGAACCAAGGCCTCGGCTTTTCTCGATGCGACTCTTGGCCGCAGTAAAGCACAGATCAGCGACGTTATTGAGCCGGTCAATGGACAAGGCAAGACGGTGCTCTTCGTGGATCATCACGACAGCTTTGTCCACACCCTTGCTGGTTATGTGCGTCAGACCGGCGCTCGGGTGGTTACACTCCGAGCTGGGTTCCCCTATGAAATGATTGACCAGTTCCAACCAGACTTGCTCTTCCTCTCACCAGGCCCCAAGACACCTCAAGATCAGCAGGTTCCTCAACTGGTTGGCGAAGCTGTACGGCGTCAACTGCCCGTCTTTGGAGTTTGCCTGGGCCACCAAGGAATCGCTGAACACTTTGGAGGACGGCTGTTGACCTTTGCCGAACCTTGCCATGGTCAGCCCTCAGACGTTTATCATGAAGGGACAGGCCTGTTCGCTGGACTTCCTCAACCTTTCCAGGCTGGACGTTACCACAGTCTCTATGTTGATCCAGAACAACTACCTGCTGAGTTGGAAGTCACCGCTCGAACAGATTCAGGAGTGATCATGGGGCTACAACATCGACAACTCCCGATTGCTTCCGTACAGTTCCATCCCGAGTCCATTCTCAGTCTACAAAAACAGGCAGGACTTCACTTGCTAGACAACGCTTTGGGATTGTTGTGTGACCGTTCCTGAAAACATGAAACACCACGCTAGCAGCTTGAAAAGTTGGAGAATCGGATTCTGAAAAGTCTATCTTGGAAATTAGGTCTAATGATGAAAGTGGCTATGCACAGTAGAGTTCTCCTTCTTTTTATTCTTGTTACTTCACTACCCTACCTATCCTTAGCCCAACAGCAGGATATTGCTAATTCTGAAGATGATTTTTCCGTTCAGGTCTACCGGCAAGCTTTGGTAATAGAAAACACTGGTTATCAGAATACCAAAGATAGCCCACCGTCTCTCACCCCTACCAATCAAGTAAGTAACGTGCTGCAAAGCCTTGGCTTTCAAGTGACGACGCTTGGCAATGCGAAGCAACGTGAAACAGAGAAAGCAATCCGTCAGTTCGGCCGTTCGCTCAGGGACAATGGAGGAGTTGGTGTTTTCTATTACACCGGCCATGTGGTGCAATTTGAAAATGAAAACTACTTGCTACCCATAGATACTAAGCTGACTCGTATTGAGGATGTGCGTTATAAAACAGTTCCTCTGGGTAAGCTGCTGGGACAGATGAAGTTTGCTGGAAATCAGATCAACATCATCATTCTGGATGCGTGCTCGCCCAACCCTTTCATCGAAGGGCTACAGGGTGTCATTCCAGGAATGATGAAGACAAAAGCGCCTGAAAATACCCTCATTTCCTATGCGTGTACTCCGAATACACTTGCTGAAAAAAACGATCCTGAGCGGTTATTCACTGCATCTCTTCTACAACATATGAAAACTGTCCGGATCGAATTGAATGAAGTCTTCGAACAGACGAGCGCTGATGTTGCACAAAGAAGTAATAGCCAACACATTCCTTGGTTTTCTTCATCTGTGAGTAAAGAGTTTTTCTTTGCTCCTAACGAAAATTTTTTAGAAGAACATGCGCCTAA
>WTIF01000400.1 GCA_011522845.1 Deltaproteobacteria bacterium | reverse complement strand
GATCGCCGCTCCCCAGAGAGAACCATAGAGAGTGTTCCAGAAGACAGACTGCATCACAGGGCCACGGCCGCCATTTGCTCCATCCAAAAAGTTTTCAATGCCAGGACCTTCTTGTGCCTGCTGAGCCCAGGCAACTGGCTGGGACAGGCAGGCAAGTAGCAAAAAGATTGCGATCACTCGGGCGCACTTGCTCATGGGAGGCCTCCTTAAAACTTCCAAGTCATGGGAATGGTCAGGCCAGTGTGGGCAACCGGGCTGGGCAATTGATCTCTCTTCGATTGTCCCAGCAGATCTTCAAGACCACTGGGCAGTGAATTGGTACGGGGCTCCACCAACGCATTCTGTAGTATGTAAAAACCGAACATGGAACCGAGCAGCGTACCGACAATTAGTCCATCTACTGTAGTATCGCGCAGTGTCACATCTGGATTAAGTGGATCCATGAACCAGACCAGAACGCCCAGTCCAACACCGGCTACTGTACCGGCCAACGTATAGCCCAGTTCCTGTTGCATCAGCAGTGGACCTGTTTCCTGAGCCTGGATTTTTGGGGTTCCAAGGCTGAAGATCAATAGCAGCACCGCCGGCCAAAAACGTCGCATAAGCGTATCCATGTTCTCAATATTCTTCAAAAGGCTGGAGTTTTCCAGCAGAACCCGGTTGTGTCTGGTGCAGAGAGTGAATGGGTTTTGCATCCATTTCAAGGCAACATCTTCCAAACCCTGCTGTTCAGGAATCCGGCATGCGTTCACACCTTTCCATTTGGCTTTGCCTGCTGCTGCTTACGTTCAATCCCTGGTCAGTAATGGCCCAGCAAGACCCATTTGGTGAATTTCGATCTGCCGACGAAGAGGCATTTTTCGAGGATCCCTATCAGGATATGGCCAACGATCCGCTATTACAGCAGGATTTTGAGCTGGAGCCAACCATGGAAGATCCTCTGGCGACCGAGCCCGTTCCAGAAGG
Organism: Deltaproteobacteria bacterium; assembly: GCA_011522845.1. Lineage (GTDB taxonomy): Bacteria > SAR324 > SAR324 > SAR324 > NAC60-12 > JCVI-SCAAA005. Next base: position 14,020 of record WTIF01000400.1, on the reverse strand, counting down.
CGATCCTTTTGAAGAGCCTGTCCAGCAAGATGAACAGTACCTCGATGAAGGCACATTTTCTGACGACTCCGAAAGCGCTTTACGCTTTGACTTGCTGGCACAGCGTCAAATTGCTGAAAGTGAGCGTCGCAATCTCGTTGGCAATGTCGCCTATGGCGCTGGAACAGGCCTGATGCTTGGGGGCTGGTTCACTTTTCTGCGTCCAGGAACCAGTCGTGAGCAGTTTCGTACGATTGGTACCAGCACCGTGATCGGTGGCTTGATTGGAGCTCTGATTGGCTCTCGCTCTGTCTGGAATCCTGCAGCACCGCGGCCACAGGGAGTTCAAAATGAATTGCCTGTTGGGCCTGTCGCCTTGGTCGATCCTACCGGATTTCGCCTAGCCTACACGTGGACCTTCTAAGCAACACGTGCGCCAGAAACTAGCTTATTTGCGCTGTAGCAAACGTAGCACTTCACGGAAACGGGCATTGAGTGTATCGAGGATCGCACCAATGCCAATGCTACCAAAACAGAGGAGCATACAACCCACCGCTAGAATCGCTGTTGGCACCTTGTTCACATAGCCATCCACCGCATAGTCAACAATCACTTCTCCACCCGCAATCAGACCGATCAGGCCAAAAAATAAAGCCAATACTCCAAAAAACAAGATCGGCTTGTAGGATCTGGCGATACTGGCGATCTGATACAACACCCGAAAGCCATCTCGAAAAGTATTCAGCTTGGAGAACGAACCTTCTGGGCGCTCTCGGTAAGGCACTGTTACTTCCTGAATTGTATAACCATAATCCAGCACTCGAATCGTCATTTCTGTTTCCACTTCAAAGCCACTGGCCAATACCGGTAGATTCTGCACCAGTTCCCGACTAAACCCCCGATAACCAGACATGATGTCTTCGAGATTACTGTTAAAGATCCAGTTGACCAAACTGCGAACCAAATTATTGCCAAAGACATGGAGTGGACGGAAAGATTCTTCTTCATACTCGTTCAAGCGAGTAGCCACGGTCATATCAGCTTCTCCATCCAGTAGTGGCTGCAGCAAGGCCTGCACATGTGATGCAGAATATGTATCGTCTCCATCCACCATCACATAGTAATCTGCATCAACCTTACGGAACATTGAGGCGATTACATAGCCTTTGCCGCGCTTACGCTCTGGAATAACAACGGCCCCTTCCGCTTCAGCAAGCTCCGCTGTGCGATCCGTACTATTGTTGTCGAAGACGTAGATGGTCGCTCCCGGCAATTCCTTGCGAAAATCCTGAACCACCTTGCTGATCGTTACTTCTTCGTTAAGACAAGGAATCAGGACTGCGATTCGGGCAGCAGTCAAACTGGCGGACATTCTATCTCTCCATGGGGATTTCAGGGACGGTATTTGCGCTTAAGGCGCTCCAATTCATCATGAACATCCGTTTCTGCTGTTTGACGACGAGTCTGCTGGCGATTCGTACGCTGATAGCGCTTGAGACGTTCCAATTCGGCTTCAATATCTGCTCGTGGATCATCATGGGACTGAGTTTTTTCTTCTTTGGGTCTGCGAGTTTTTTCACCCGACCGAGATTGTTCTGTGCCTGAAGTAGAGTGAGGAGAGGAGTTCTCTTCGTGCCAGGCTTCCATCACTTCGCGATAGACCCGACGAGCCCACTCTAGCAGGAGTTCCAAAGGATCGGTTCGCTGAACACCAAATTGTTTGAGCAATCCCTCCACATCTTTCAGCAAATCTTCCAGCGACGTTTCAGCAAAATCCGTGAAATCCTCCCTTGGGCGCTCATAGGATCGCTTCCGCGTCTGCGAAGAACTTGTGTTTGTGGAGGCTTTTTGGTGTGTTTGGGAGCGTTTTGCCTGCTGAGTGGTTCTCCGCCACTGTAAGTCATAGGCTTGACGTTTTGCTGAATGACTCAGGGTCTCGTAGGCTTGGGTCAGTTGCACGAAGCGGCGTTGTGCTTCCCGCTGGTCTGCCTCGGATTTGTGTTGCTGCAAATCTGGATGGTATTGCTTTGCGAGCCGTCGGAATGCCTTACGAATCTCCTCGGTTGAAACCGTTGGCGCTACCTGCAACAATTCGTAGTAATCAATCATTTGTGTCTTTCCTGCACTGGGGAACGATGGAACGGATCCTGTACTTTGACCTGGAAACGAAGCGCGCAGCCGAGGAAGTTGGCGGCTGGAACAATATTGAAGACATGGGAATGTCTGTCGGGGTAATCTGGGACAGCTTCGATGAACAACACCATGTCTACTTAGACTATCAAGCGCCACAACTATTGGAACACTGCCGTAAGGCTGACCTGATCGTGGGCTTCAACCACGTGGAATTCGACTACCGCGTCTTGGCCGGTGAATGTGCAGGCCAGCAGGAACAGCGGACAAGACTACGGACGGAACTGGCTGGCTTGCCCAATCTGGATATGCTGACTGAGCTGAAGAAAATACTCGGGCACCGCCTAAAATTAGAGTCACTCGCCCGACCCACACTGGGCGCCGGTAAATCAGCTGACGGATTGCAGGCACTCCAGTGGTATCGTGAAGACAAGTTAGATAAAATCATCGAATATTGTAAGGTCGATGTCGAGGTAACTCGTGATCTTCATCTCTACGCCTTGGAGCATGGTGAGTTGCTCTATGACTCACGGAGTGGAATCAAAACCGTATCTGTTACCTGGGGACAACAGGCTCCCAAACGAGAGGTGCAGCAGATGTCCTTGTTCTAAAAATTAGGGAAGCAGTTGATAGCAAGAATTCTGATGGCTAGTGCCTTGGCAATGCTGCTCTGGCCTCAATCACTGCTCTCCCTGAAACAAGAACAACTCTTCGACTATTCTCCCACATATCACCTGCCCGAACCCGATCCTTCTGGAAATTTTGGTTCACCCGTGCGTCCTTCTCGACCACTTTCCCTGGAACACTTCCAGCAGCCTTCCGCCTACACTCCTGAACGCTTGTTAAACTTAGCTCGCCAGTCGAGTTCCTTCACTCCAATCTTACGACTAGATCAACCAACGGCACCTGCTGTTGAACGCTTTACGAACTACTTACTTCTTCAGGAATCTCTGGCACGCTGGCACTATCATTGGGGAACTCAAGCTCTGCCGGGGCAACGAAGCCAGACCCAATTACACCACTATTTTTTGAGTAGCTACTGGTTTCAAGAAAATCTACAGAGATTCCTTGCTCAGTCAGAATATGGATTTCCAGAACTGGCACTGGTTCGGACGCTGAGTGCGATCCAGACCAGTGCTTTCTTTCTTGAAGTATCTTACCCAACTATCTTCTGTTTGTTCTTCAAAGAATCTCGATTGGACTACAAGGCTGTCAGCGCCAGTGGAGCAAGGGGTCTTGGTCAATTGACAGGCATCGCTATCAAGCAGATTGAATTACTGCGTGAAGAAACCGAGGAGCAAACTCGGCTGAACGCTGCATTACACCATTTGCGGCAACGCTATGCCGATCCCACATGGCAAGGAGTTCTCAAAGAGTTAGGATACCAGGAAAAACTACCACAAAACCTCAGCCTGCCCCCAAAAATGGTAGTTCCCACCCGTTCAGCCAGTCTACTCCTTCCCGAAGTACAAAAACGATTAGAGGAGGAACAACTGCCTTATGCCTCAAACACTTCACAGATACGTCGCAGACTGAACCGACTTCGGCAAGGTAGACCTCTGTCTCTTACGTATGCTCCGATTCATGCTCACTATGTCGCAGCCCTTGAGGAGAGCTATGCTGGAGAGCCGGGGAATATCTTTCATATTGAGACCAACATTCTCCTTTCCACGCTGCTATTTCGACACTACCTAAAGTCCGAATGGCGTTACGGTAAGTCCACTTGGAAACCACGGCCCGAAGTGCAACGGGTACTTGCCGTCGCTGCCTACAACCAAGGACAAAGCAGCGCCCGCAGCCTTTTTCGTCTGTTACAAAAAGAGATTGGTAAAAAGCCAGAGGAGATCACACTCAAAGAGTTTGTGGAACATCTGACACCCCAAAGAGTCCAACAGGCTCTAAAAGGCTCGAAGGCCCGAGCTCGAGAACTCGTTGATCATGCTCTCAATGTTGCCGAATGTGCAGAGTCATCGATTACTCTACCCACACAGGATTCCTGAAATGAATTCCTCCCTCTTCGCAGGCCAAGCAGTGAGTTGGATTTGGTCAGAGCTGAGGGAAGCACTCCAGAGACTTCCCTAACCAATGATACTGAGTATGAATCATCGGGATGGATTCCACCAAATCCGGAAAACTGACTTGATGGAATGATCAAAGGGAGTTTGAGAAACCCAGTTTATTCCGGAGCAGATTGGAGAGAGAAATTCGACTTCTGCTGCAGTTGGCCAGGATTGAGCAGAGCCAACATGGCGATTTCTTCAAAGTTGAGTGGGTCTTCCGGTAAGAATCCAATCCGGAGAGTCTTTGGTTCCAAAACAAATTTTTCTAACTCGCTGGCCATTTCTTCTGAGCCGCTGAGGTTATAGCGAGTCGCTGTGTTTTCAAACTGTTGACTAACCTGGCGAGCAATTGCAGCTTTTGAGAAACCAGACTCTGTGCTGAATTTACCCATCGAGTACTCCAGGAAACCACGCTCATCGTATCTGGCCAACAACTTCACTACCCCAATCTTGGTCCACTTTTCCGAAAGGATGCTCTCCAACTCGCTGTCATCGTACTTCTCAAATTCAAAGATCTCGATTGGGACATTAGAAAAATGACCCTCCAAGTGCAGGTCTGCCATCTTTTCCAATCCCACACCGATGCCCAGTTCGTAGTCCTGCTGCTCATGACTGCCCGTGATGTCAAGGAAGAGGTTCATCCCGATTTCATCTGATTCCGTAAAATTACGGGCTTGTTCCGCAAAATCTTCTGGAAAATCACTGAGGTTGATCACAATCCCCAAGATGTTCAGTTTTAGGTTTCGAACGTAGCGATGTCCATCTTCGGTTGTACCAAAGTCCAGTTGCTCGAGATCAATCTCCCGTACTTGCTTAGCTTCCTCATTTTCAGGCTGAACAAACAAATTACGAATCTGTAGTCCTTCAAACGTTCCACCGAGCAGTCGCTGCAGTAAGTCGATCTCATCCTCCAACAAGGTGACCAAGGGAATGTTCCGAGCTTCGGCACTTTCGATACTCAACTTTTCAATATTTTCAAAATTCTGCAGGTTGAGTTGTTTCATGCTGAAGTTGTTCGCCTGTTGATTACGAACCTGATCAATGGAGACGTCCTCAATAGTCAGGTCACCCTCTCCCTCTTTAACCTGAATTCCACCGAGTTTTAGTTGATTCAGGGTTAGTTGGTCTTCACTATCAACCTCAACTTCATCCACATTTACAGAAGCAATGGCGATCTCACTCTCACCGTCTTTTGACCGAACTCCCTCAGCCTGGACACCAAAAACCTTACCTTCACCGAGAGTTTCAACTTTTACTGAATCAACCGTTGTGGTTTGGCCATTTTTAGTGACGCTCACCTCGTTCATTTCCACTTGTCGAATGGCATCTCTCTTCAGCGTATCAAACAGATCCCTCAATGTTGCGTTCTTGCTGGTTTCTTCCAGTTGCTTGCGATCAATCTCCTGAATGGTGACTTGCTGGGCCTTGTAGATCTCTTCATTTTCTTTGTCAGTCAAGGTCACCTCATTGAGTTGCACTTGTATCATTTCACCAGAATACTCTTCTGTCTTAACCTCGGCACGACCCATTTCAACGCGCACCTTGTCGTCCTCAAGCTTCAGGGTCTCGACCACCACTGACTTATCAAGGAGATTGACCTGAAAGTCCTTGTAGTTCACTTCCACATTTTCAGGGACAGCATCCTTGAATTTTTGTTCAATCTGATTAGGTAGGACAAACAGGAAGTACACCCCGGCTGAAAAAAGCAGGAGGGCGACGGGAATCAGAATCCGTTTCATGGAAATTCTCCCGGGAGAGGTTGAGCCGTCAGAAAGGATGAACGTGACGTCGCTTCAAAAAAATTTGAATGGTTGACCAAAGTATTGCTTGATCGACCAGGAGAGTGAAGCCTGATCAATCTGGGCTTTCGTCAACCGAAAATGACTTATCGCTGCCCTGCAACACAATTGCCGATTTCAATAATTCATGAATTTTTGCCAAATTTCATGAGGCCCTACTTCGGCAATCTCACACTAAATATCTGCCTGAGTCTTAAAACGAGGCTCGAGATCAATAACTGGTTCCCAATCTACACTAGGAGGCACAATACTGAAGCGGTGGCTGCGTCGCAGGTAGATTTGTGTGGGAACATCATCCGGAAAAGTTTCGCTAAGTTGTTTGAATACCTCATGAGCCTGATCGAATCGCCTAACATTGTAGGCCCACACACCTCTCGAGAACTCCGCACAAAACTCTTTTTGCTTTTCGGAAGCTTGTTCCTTTGAATCGATCAATTCAAAGATTTCCACACCCTTCTGTTTCCCTTTCACTCGCACGGTGTCCAGAGGTCGGAAGAGAAACTCTGATCCCGCTTCTTCCTGAGTTTCACTGCTGACAATGATGTTGGTCTGGTAGATCTTATTAATGCCTTCCAGTCGACTAGCCAAGTTCACACTATCACCAACCACTGTATAATTCATGCGATTAGCAGAGCCCACGTTTCCTACCAGCGTATTACCAGTATGTATTCCGATTCTTGACCAGAAGGGTTTTTTCCCTTGAGCCTGCCAGTCTTCATTGAGCTCCTGAATGCGATTTCTACACTCCAGAGCTGCCCGACAAGCATCGCTGGCATGGTGGTCTGAAAGCACAGGAGCACCCCAGAAAGCCATCACCCCGTCTCCCAAGTACTTGTCAACCGTACCAGAGTGAGCGCGAATGATTTCCGCCAACAAGCCAAGGTACTCAGACAATTGCAGCATCAACTCTTCTGGTTTCAGTTCCTCAGAAATCGAAGTAAATCCCGCGATATCTACGAAGAGAATACTCAGCTCTCGCTCCTGCCCTCCCAAGGCAGCATCTTCACCACGCAGGATGAGTTCCCGAACCAGTTCGGCTGGCATGTAGATCTGAAACGCCCGGAGACTGGTTCGCATCGCACCCAGTGATCGGCTGAGCGAGTCTACTTCAACAATTGGAGATTTGAGCTCAAATTCCCCATCCAAACGCAAATCCTGAATTCGCCGCTGCTCCTCGGTGATTCGTTCGAGCGGCTTGGCGACACGACGCGCAACCCACCCGGAAAGTAGTAAACCAAACAATAGTAGCAGCAACTCGATCACCAGGAGAGAGCGCTGGCTCTCGGCAACATTCTCTTGCAGTGGTTTCTTCGAGAAGCCTATGTGCAAGATACCAACAGGTTCTCCCCAATGCTGTAACTCCCGCTTTGCCTCAAAGACCCGTTCTCCCACCCGGGCGCGTAGTTCTCCCTGCACTTCTGCGTCTTTCAATAAGACCTGCTCCCGTAGTTCATATTTCCCGGACTGGTATTCCCTGGGATCTCCAACGATGCCGCGATTTTCCAAAATAGCGGCTTTCGGCACATCCCAGACAATGATCTCCGGATCATACTCTTCAACCACGTCCTCATCGTACGCATAAAGAATTTCGTCATCCATCCCTCTCAGAAAGAGATAGACCACCTCTGGGTTTGATTTCAAAACAGAGAAGTGTATTTCCAGTCCAGCCCAATTCGATGTATCGACCAACTCGGTAGCTTTGTCACTCATCGAAAACGAGAGCCAAAAGATTCGCTCAAAGTAGGCATCACGAAGGCTAGCCACCTGACGACTTTGGCCAATATACCAGGTAAGGGCGTTCGATAGCAGCAGAGCGCTGCCCAAGGAGAAGAGAAGTACGGTGCGGAGTAGTTGCGGGGGAATGGAAAACATAGGAAGGAAAATTCCTGTTGACTGCCCTTTTTACAGAAGGCGTAGTCAGAATCGCGCCAGCGCCCAGAATCTGAAAAACCTGAGTTTCTACAGGATTCTAGGCAACTGCAAATTCAAAAAACAGGGTTCTGTCGAGATTTTTAGAGATCGGAAAAAACTGTGGGAAACAAGGCCACTTTTTCAGCACTTTTACTAATGTGGAAATGTTCCAACTCGTGCAACACATCATCAGCCCATTCGACAAAACCTGGAGCAGGATGGGACTCTCGTAATTGCCGAAGCTTGTGACCCCAGGCACGCTGCTGGTTGATACTCAGGTGGGCAAAGTCTGGGACCAAAGGTGCAATGTGTTCTCTCAATAACTCTCGTAATTCTTCCAAAACCTCTGGTTTCAGTGGTGGTAATTCGGTCTTCGGTACTGCTGAGCTAGGATTTTCAATAGTTTTAGACATGACAAAAGGAAATACAGGGTTATCTCTTCGCTGAACTACTTGGGCAGTGCATGAGCACAGTCTCACTACAGATTTCTGTGCAGTCTCATCACTCTCTTGATCAATTGTCTTCGGCAAAAATCATGAGACTGCTAGGTCTTGCAGGGAAGGAGTCGACACCTCACTCGAATCGCTTCGATTTAGTCACAGTGAGCGAACCCTAGCATACAGAAATTTTTGTCAATTTATTGAACTTTTTCGCACCTTCAAGGTCATAATCTGGGTCGACCTCAATTCAAAGTCTGAAAGGCCTGCTCCATTTCTCGGCGGAAAGCGATAGCATCATTCTGTTGATCAATCACCACATCCTCCCAAGTGACAATTTGTCCTCGAGCAACTGGGCGATTCAGAGCCATTTTATGAGCCAGGCCAATTGGCAGTCCTCTCAACTGGAGAGATCGTCGGGCTGGCACGAGTTTCCCCCAAACTGTGTAGCCACCTTCTCCATCCAGCATCTCGCCAACCTTCAGGTCTCGCTTCGCAACCGCCACCACATCACCTCGAAATCCAGTGGCCTGTCCCGTTGGCTCACCACGCAAGGCCGCACTAGCCACAGAAATTCCCAACTCCAGCCCAATCAGGTGATACGGTTTATACATGGACGAGTAGCAACCACTGGAATCTGTCTTCAAGCCATATTCTGCAAAGCAACGCTTTGTATAATCAGAAGGCGCAGCAAACACAGCATACACTCCCCAGCGCAAGTCTCGGAAGACTGGTCGACTGTCTCGCTCAAGGCTGGAAATCACCTCAACCATTCCTTCGTGTTCCAAGATGCCTCCAGCACTCTTGGGTCGCAGGATGTGAGGCAAGTCATCAACGCCACAGGCTGGGAAACGAAGGCCATCGTCGGGTGGTTGTAAATCACAGGCATTGGCTACGGCAGCCATTTCAATCGAAGACTTGGTACCGTCCAGAAACGAGTTGAACATCTGTGGATTCATTCCGCCGGCCTGTGCTGCTTCTGGGGTCAAACCATAATGCTGCCAAACTGTATCTGGCGTGACTTCGTGATAGATCGGCAGGTACTTGGTTCCTTTGCCTGCGGCCACAACAGGCAAACCGCAAGCACGAGCCCAGTCCACAATCTCAGCAATCAGTGCCGGTTGATCTCCATAGGCCAACGAATACACGACACCAGCCTTTCTCGCTTTCTCCGCCAGGAGTGGACCAGCAAGAGTATCCGCTTCAACATTGACCATTACGATGTGCTTGCCGTGTTCAATCGCAGCCAAGGCATGACGAATACCAGCCGCTGGAGAACCCGTCGCATCGATGACTACCTCTACTGCATCAGCTTGGATTAAGCTCATTGCATCCTCACAGAGATACGTCTGTCCTGTACGAATGGCTTCCTCCACAGAGGTGGCCTTGGCCCGTTCTGGATCCCAGTCAATCCGGTTGAGGTTGGTCTGAACTCGCTCTGGAGACAGATCAGCAATCCCAGTGATATGCATACCAGGGGTCTGAACCGCCTGGGCTAGAAACATGGAACCAAACTTCCCTGCTCCGATTAGAGCAACGCGAATCGGTTTTTGTTGAGCAGCACGAGCTTGGAGTTTAGCGTAAAGATTCATCGAGTTCCTCTTTAGTTCAATGCCAAAGTTGGTTTGCTGGTAGCCAGTTGTTCTGGATCAAGTTACTCTGATTCTGAAGCATGTCGTCAAAATGGCAATTTCATCGAGGGCTCTGGCCTTCTTCAAAGTGATTTTTTGATAATTCCTCTCTTCTTTCTGTTCAGGAGAACACATCATGACTCATTCAGCTTTTCAACCCAACGCCGTAGCCGTCATCACTGGAGGAGCTTCAGGAATCGGCTTAGCCACCGCCCAGCGCCTAGCCGCAATGGGCCTGCGTTTGGTAATTGTTGACGTCCGTGAAGCCTTGTTGGAACCAGCCGCCGAACAGCTCCGCCAACTGGGAGCACCAGAGGTAATGGCCAGTTCTACAGACGTTTCTGACCGAGAGGCACTGGTCGAACTGGAAACACTAGTTGCCGAACGATTTGGCGGGACTGATATCCTGATGAACAACGCAGGTATTCAGCCAGGTAGTTCTCTGTTGGATGATCCAGAAAATTGGCTCCGTATCCTGGGAGTAAACTTGGGTGGAATCGTCTATGGCACTCAGGTCTTTGTGCCACGAATGATCGAAAGAGGAAGACCGGGCCTAGTGATCAATACCGGTTCAAAGCAGGGAATCACCACTCCACCTGGAGACCCCGCTTACAATGTTTCTAAGAGTGGAGTGAAGACCTTCACCGAAGCCCTGGCCCACGAGCTGCGAAACACGGAAGGGCACCAACTGACTGCTCACTTGCTCATCCCTGGCTTCGTTTTCACAGATCTGACTCGCGGTAGCCGTACTGAAAAGCCCGCTGGTGCCTGGACCCCTGAACAGACAGCAGAGTTCCTGTTTCAAAGCGTAGAGCGTGGGGATTTCTACATCCTCTGTCCGGACAACGATGTCTCCCGCGAACTAGACGAAAAGAGAATGGCCTGGGCGATTGGAGACATCATCGAAAACCGTCCGCCTCTTTCCAGATGGCATCCTGACTATGCAGAGTCTTTCAATCTCTATATCAATCGGAGCTAAGCAAGCCATGCCTGTTGCCGTTATTGTAGGAGTAGGCCCCTCCGCTGGGCTAGGAGCCACTCTTTGCCGTCATGCTGCTCAAGCTGGATTGCATGTGTTTGCTGGTGGAAGAACACTTGCCCTACTTGAAAAAACACAGCGTGAGATTGAAGCAGCTGGAGGAAATTGTACGCCTGTGGTGACAGACGTCACAGCAGAAGAGCAGGTGCAAGCTCTGATTGAGCAAGCTGAACAGATAGGCCCAATCGAACTAGCAATCTTCAATGCAGGCAACAACTACTCCGGTAACTTCCTGGAGATGGAAGCAAGCCTGTTTGAGCAAGCTTGGCGGGTGGGGACGTTGGGAGGATTCCTCTTTGCCCGGGAAGTTCTCCGCAGGATGGTTCCTCGTAACCAGGGAACCTTGATCTTCACCGGTGCCAGCGCCTCTCTGCGAGGAAAGCCCCGATTCGCTCCTTTCACAGCGGCCAAGGCTGGACTACGGGCGATGTCCCAAAGTCTAGCTCGTGAATTTCAGCCCCAGGGGATTCATGTCGCCCATGTCGTGATCGATGGAATCATCAACGGAGATCGCATTCGAAATCGGGTCCCGGCTCTGGTCGAGCAACTTGGTGAGGAAGGGATGCTACAGCTAGACGATATCGCCAGTGCCTATATGTTTCTTCATCAACAACCACGTAGCGCCTGGACCCATGAACTGGACTTGAGAACTTTTCAGGAAAACTTCTGAAAAGCTCAAACTCAGCGTAAAAGTGACTGGGCTTCCTCAGCAGTCAGTGGTGCCGGCTGAGTACAGGTAGTTTGCAATTCCAGAGTCTGCCGTGTATCAGCGGACTTCAAAATAGCGGTCATCACTTCCACGCCATGGAGAGGTCGCTCAATGGAGCAACGAGCATCCCGGCCCGTCTGCATGGCAACCGCTAGATCAGCTAAGCCACTCGCCCGGTAGTTGGCAACTGCACCCCGTGGATTTTCCTGATTGGGTATTCCGAAGGGGTGGTGCTCTGCGGCTACCGCTTCAAACTCGCCATCTCGCTCACTACGCAGCAGTTCCCCACCAAAGAAGTTCGGATCGGGTACAACGAGAGAACCCTCTGTTCCGTAAAGCTCCATGTTGCGATGTCCGTGTTGCCAGATATCCCAGCTCGCCCCCAGCGTGATCAGCGCACCATTGGCAAACTCCAACACCGCATGAATCGTAGTCGGGGTAGTGACTGGAATCTTCTCTCCATAGCGTGGCTGACTGGTGATTGTACGTTCCTTTTGTGGAATGCTCGACATGGCCGTCACGTAGCGTACCGGTCCCAACAGGTGAATCAGGTTACCGATGTAGTACGGTCCGAGGTCCAGCACAGGACCACCGCCAGGTTGGAAGAAGAAATCCGGGTTGGGATGCCAGTGTTCCATGCCATGGCTCAGAACATGACAGGTCCCTCCAACAATTTCACCCAACGTCCCGGCATCAATCATCGCTCGAGCCTGCTGGTGCGTTCCTCCAAGGAAGGTGTCGGGAGTACAAGCTACTCGCAGGCCTTTCTGCTCAGCTAAATCCCGCAAGGCCAAGCCATCTTCCAGTGAGAGCGTCAATGGCTTTTCGGAGTAGACATGCTTGCCTGCCTCCAAAATCGCCTTGGAAACTGCAAAGTGAGCATTGGGGACTGTCAAGTTCACGACAATGTCCAGCTCTGAATGGGAGATCAGGTCTTCCACACTCAGAGCTTCCAATCCGAATTCTTTTGCCTGAGTTTGGGCAATCTCCATATTGAGATCCGCGCAGGCTTTGACTTCGATGGGCTGAAAGAGCTTCGATAGACGGAAATACGCTGACGAGATATTTCCACAGCCAATCACCCCAACGTTCAGTGTTCCAGGCATGGCTCACTCCGCAAAGGTTTGGACAGTCGCCAAAGAACGACGAGCAAAGCGGGCCACATCGTTTGGCTTATCGTGCTCCATCACATACCAGGTAGCTGGGGTTTTGCGCAATTGACCATACAATCCTGGCCAATCGATCACACCGTGCCCCACATCTGCCCAACCATCTTCATCTGCATTCTCTCCTGCAGGGGCGATATCCTTCACATGAACCGCACAAAGCCGATCCCCATAGCGTTGAATCCAATCTGCAGGATCAGCCTTCCCTCGTACAACCCAAGCCAAGTCCATTTCCCAGCTCAGTTCTGAGTTTTCCAAAAGAATTTCCATCGGAGTCTGACCATTCTCCAGTGCAGCAAACTCAAAGTCATGATTGTGCCACCCGAAGCCTAGCCCAGCAGCCTTGTATGGTTTGCCAACCTCATTGAGTTTTTCTGCCATCTGCTTCCAGCCAGCAGCATCAGAAGGACGTTGATCTGCAGCCAAGTGAGGGCAGATCACGGTTTGCACTCCCAGAGTTTCGATGGTCTTCATTGCCTGATCCAAGTCTTCCAACTGTGATAGGCCAAAATGCCCGGTCGGCATTGTCAGGCCATTGCTATCCAGGTCTTGCCGTAACGAAGCTGCTTGGTCATAAAGTCCACCAAAGCCCTCCACCTGGGTATAGCCAAGCTCTGCCAGCAGCTGCAGGGTGTTACTCAGGGGTGGATGATTCCGAGCGCTATAGAGTTGAAAGGACCAGTCATTCATGTTGATTCCTAATGTGTGAGAGGAGCAAAGCAGCAAACGGGTTTCTGAATGAAACCCCCCGTCTGCTGAGATTTATTCACAACGTGCCCTCAATCCATTGCTGGGCAAGCATTTGTACGTTCATTGTTTCAGCGGTTTGCCAAAGCTGTCAATGCCTTGGAGTAGCGATCTCCCTGGATCCGAATGGCCGAAAGTGCCTCATTAATTTTTGCTAAATCTTCGGTGGTCAGCTTGACTTCAAAGGCACCCAGATTTTCATCCAAGCGTTCTTTGTTCCATCAGCTTTTTCAAGTTCTAGAGTCATATTGATTAGATTGTTCTACAAGAGCTTCAACTTGAGCCTCCGAAAACGCTCCTCGAGTAAATTGAACAAGCTTAATGATTGGTAAATCACGAAGCATGGCTTCCATCATTGTCGCAGCATCTTCGTCATCACTATGACTGCCCATCTGTTTGCTCATTTCAGCGA
>WTIF01000352.1 GCA_011522845.1 Deltaproteobacteria bacterium | reverse complement strand
GGTACCGCAGAGGGTCCAGATTCCGTTGAAGACGGCATCTCCGGTAGTGTTGCGGTCTTGGGGTGCATGATCCGGAGCCGAAGGCATTACCAGTACATCAGCTACCGCAAAGAGGGGTTCTAGTGCGCGGTTGAGGACTTCTCGACTGGCAAGAGCAGCTAGATATTCGACGGCTGTGCGTTGTCCTCCCTGCTCCATCGCTCCCTGCACCTGTGAACTCAAGGAAGCCTGTCCTCGCCCAGCATAGTGCCCGTAGTGATGCACCATCTCCACAAAGTTGATTGTTTCTCGTTGCCGGATCGAATCCTGGAAGGCAGATGGGAGATTTAGGTTGACAGCTTGATTTCCCAGAGATGACCGGAGTTGCTCCAGCTTGCTGAGAGTCTGTTCAGAGGCTCGTTCCCAGTAAGGAAGGGTGACAAAACCAAAGCGAGGAGCACCGACAAAAGGCTGTTGACAGCTTTCCAGCAGCGAGAGCGTTGGCTGGGTTTCCGGCACAGGCTCCTGCCGCAATAAATCGGTGACAAGAGCGAGATCTGCCACGGAACGAGCGAAAACTCCGAGCGTGTCCAGTGTGTGTGACTGCATCAACACGCCGTGCGTGGGTAGTAGGTCAAAGGTAGGCTTGAAGCCAAAGACTCCACAATAGGCAGCCGGTCGAATCACGGAACCGCCAGTTTGGCTACCCAGCGCAATGGGGACCATCCCTGCTGCTACTGCTGCTGCCGAACCAGCCGAAGAACCCCCAGGAGTGAAGTCCGCACCATGTGGATTGGCGGTTTGGGCTGGGCACATGAAAGCCAGCTCTGTGGTGACCGTCTTGCCAAAAAGTACACCACCCGCTGCCAGCCAGCGTTCAACAACGGCTGCCTGACGAGTCGGAATCCGACCTGAATCCAGTGCTGTTCCGTTCTCAGTGGGAATCCCTGCGGTGTCAATGATGTCCTTGAGGGCCAGTGGCAGCCCGTGAGCTGGTCCAACCGGACCACTCCGGGCAAACTGGGCATCCAGTCGCTGAGCTTGCTGACGAATGTGTTCAGGTTCCAGCCAGGCAAAGGCTTGGAGTTGAGGATCACGGGTAGCGACTTCCGTCAGTAATTCTTCACAGACGCTCTCCACATTGCAAGCACCACTTTGCAGGGAAACACGTAGGCTGTTTGCGTCTGGTTGAGAAGTTAGGAAAGCGGGAGGCATGGAATTGTTCTCGGCAGCATAACAGATATTCAAAGCATGGAGAGCAGCACACCAGCGGCAACAGCAGAACCAATCACTCCGGAGACATTGGGTCCCATAGCATGCATCAACAAGTGATTCTGTGGGTTGGACTGCAAGCCAACTTGGTTGACAACTCGAGCAGCCATCGGCACAGCTGAGACTCCTGCTGCCCCAATCAGGGGGTTGATTGGAGCCTCAGAGAGACGGTTCATCAGCTTGGCCATCAGTACTCCTGTCGCAGTACCAATGCCGAAAGCAATCATCCCCAGAATCAGGATGCCAACGGTTTCCAAATTCAGAAATCGAGTTGCCAATAGCTTGCTACCCACACCGAGTCCCAGGAAGATCGTGACGGTGTTGATCAGTGCGTTCTGCATCGTGTCAGATAGTCGATCCACTACCCCACATTCCCGAGCGAGATTACCCAGCATGAACATACCAATTAGCGGTGCGGCGGAGGGGAGCAGGGCAGCACAGAGAATCAACACCAGCAATGGAAAGAGGATCTTCTCCCGACGAGAGACGTAGCGTAGCTGCTTCATCACCATCCGGCGCTCTTCCTCGGTCGTGAGCAGCTTCATGATCGGTGGCTGAATTAGCGGAACCAGGGCCATGTAGGAATAGGCGGCAATCGCAATGGAGCCCAACAGCCGCGGTGAAAGTTGACTGGAGAGGAAAATTGCGGTCGGTCCGTCTGCTCCTCCAATGATGCCAATCGAAGCTGCATCTCGCAGGCTGAAGTCAATGCCGGGAATCACATTCAAAGCCAGTGCACCAAGCAGGGTGGCGAAGATGCCGAATTGGGCAGCAGCTCCTAGCAAGGCTGTCCGGGGATTAGCGAGCATCGGCCCGAAGTCGGTCATCGCTCCGACTCCCATGAAGATCAGCAGCGGAAAGATCCCGGTGGTGATGCCCATTTCATAGACGTAATAGAGCAGTCCTCCTGGCTCTCCCATCCCGGCTCCGGGAATGTTTGTCAGGATTGTACCGAAACCAATCGGTACCAGCAGCAGAGGTTCGAACTTCCGGTTGATGCCCAAATAGAGCAGTCCCGTGCCAATCAAGATCATTAGGAGCCGACCGATCCCTTCTGACCAATCCAAGTCCTGTCCCTGAAAAATCTTAGTAACCCCTGTGGAGTTGCGCAGCTCTTTCAGCATGCCACTGAGCGTTGGTTCCTTGGTAATAGCGGGGGCCGCGTTTCCAGAATCGATGAGCAGGGGTTGGATTTCCAACACCCCCAGTGATTCCTTGTCTTCGAAGTAGAGGTACGGTGAAGGTTTCCACTCGCGCAGGACACCCGAAGCACCGGCGCGTAGGGTGAGCTTGCCACCATCGGCTTGCTTCATCACGGCGAGGACATCACCAGCCACCACGTTGTCACCCTGCTTGACCCGAACTTCCAGCACCTGCAGTCTGCCTTGGGCGGAGATGGTGACCTGATTTGGATCGGTCTGTGCGCTGGCAACACACGGCCACACCAGCAGCCAGAGCAGCCAAAGGCTGATTGGTAGGAACCACAATCGGGAGAATTGTTGATAGCTCAGCATCCCTGTTTTCGTCATGGAAGTGTTGGGGAAAAGAGCAATTTCAGTTAGAGATCGTCAGCAAGGGCTCACCCGCTTGGACCGTGTCTCCGGTGGATACGTGCAATTCCGAGATCTTACCGGCAGTAGGAGACTTGACCTCTGACTCCATCTTCATCGCCTCCATTATTAGTAGCGTTTGGTTTTCACTGACCTGGTCGCCTACCTTGACCTCAAGGCGCAGAATGTTACCAGGAGTTGGTGCTTCAACCACTTGGCTAGAGGTGCTGGGAGTAGGAGTTGGTGCAGGTTGGGTAGTGGGTGCGGGACTGGCCGTTTGCACAACGGGGGTGGCTCCTCCCTCTGCGACATGAACCTGATAGGCCTTGCCATCAACGGTGATCGTGTAGTCACGTGGACCCATTGCCGCTGGCGGTGCAGCTGGTACAGAGACCTTGGCCTTCTGGGTCTTGGCTTCTTCCACGCTCTTGCGGCGGATGTTTTCCTTGGCCTTGCCCTGTAGGAAGTCGATTCCTTTGCTTTCGCAGCTGGAGACAACGAAGACATTTTCATCATTGATTGGCAGACCGTGTTCCTGCAGCTTCTTCTCGGCTGCTGGTCGGCCATCTTCGAGAATATCCAGTGGATCACCATCGAATACAGGTTTGTTCAGTTGCTCGGAGGCCAGCTTGACGATCTCTGGATCGGGTGGTACTGGAGTTTTGCCGAAGTAGCCGAGGACCATGTTCCCATACTGTGGATTGAGCTTCTTCCAGCGTCCCTGGGTAGCGTTGAGGTAGGCCTGTTGGAAATAGAACTGGGAAACTGGAGTGACCGAGGTGCCGAATCCTCCCAGCCGGATGACTTCCTCCATCTCCTTGATCACCTGGGGGTAGAGGTGCAAGGTGCCAGTGTCTCGCATCATCATCGTGTTGGCGGTCAGTGCTCCACCTGGCATTGGTGAGAAGGGGATCAGTGGGGAGACCATCCGGGATTCGGGTGGAATGAAGTAATCATGCATCGCATCCTCAAAGACTTCCTGTGCCTTGACATACTTGAGCGGATCGATATCCAGCGTGTAGTCGGTACCCTTCATCGCATGCCACATTGTGAGAATGTCGGGTTGGGCTGTTCCACCACTGACGGGGCTCATCGCCAGATCAATTCGATTGATCCCGGCTTCGATGGCCGCCATGTACTGGTTGATACCAATCCCTGCGGTGTCGTGGGTGTGCAGGTGCAGCACCATGTCTGCCGGTACAATTTTGCGGGCTGCTTTGATGGTGTCGTAGATCTTGCGTGGATGAGCGGTTCCAGTTGAGTCTTTGAACGAAATCGAATCGAAGGGAATGTCGGAGTCCAGGATGTCCTGCAGCAGTTTGGTGTAATCTTCTGCACGGTGAGCACCTTCACAACCTGGAGGCAAATCCATGATGGTGATCACGATTTGGTGGTGCAAACCGGCAGCGGTGATCCGTTCTCCGGAGTAACGCAGATTGCGCAGATCATTCAGGGCATCGAAGTTCCGGATGGTGGTGATCCCGTGCTTCTTGAACATCTTCGCATGCAGATCAATCATGTCCCGTGGTTGCTGGTTCAAGGCAACGACATTGATACCCCGGGCAAGTGTTTGTAGATTGGCTTCGGGGCCGACCGTCTTGCGGAAGGCGTCCATCATGTCGAATGCAGATTCGTTGCAGTAGAAAAAGAGACTCTGGAAACGTGCGCCACCTCCAGCTTCGAAGTGGGTAGTTCCGGCTTCTACTGCAGCTTCCAGCGCTGGTAGGAAGTCCTTTGTCGCCACACGTGCACCAAACACGGACTGAAAACCATCGCGGAAGGACGTGTCCATGAATTCAATGCGTTTTTTTGCCATGATTGGTTGTTGATTAGGTGTTGATCAGTTGCTGTCGCTCGGCTTCGTACGCAGCAATCGCTGCAGCCAGGACAACGGTCGGGACTTGAGGTTCCTGGGGCGTTGGTTTCTTTGAGGGACGCCGCTGTCGCTCGACTTCCTGCTGAGTATGTGATCGGTTCAGGATCTCAATCAGCTTGATGAAAGCAATCATCAACAGCAGAAAGAGAAACACCGTCAACATGCCCACAACCATTAACTTGAGTCCGGTACTGAACATCTGAATCGTTCTCCAGAAGATGCGGAAAGCGTGAACCAGGAGCCGTTGGCTAATTTATCTGAGAGGCACTAAGATAATGATTTTTTTGCAAGTTGACATCCAGAATTTAACACGAATGTCGAACTTATGGTTTGAGGTGGAAAATTTAAACAAGATTTCCAGAAGGGGGCAGATCATGAATCGTCAAGGATCTGCGCTACCCTATTCAGTGAAAATATCAGAGAAATGAACAATGAGAGTGCTGGTAATTGGTGCAGTACGATCTCATTCACTTTTCAAAATCACGATACTTTGTCTTCTTGGGATTCAGCCATGATCTCATACGAATGTGTTACCTCTGCACCGGAGCGTCCCATAATGATTGAGGCTGCACAATACGTTTCCTGGGATAGCTGAATGGCTCGTTGCACCTGGTGCTCACTAAGATTGGTGCCACTCAGGATGAAGTGCAGGTGGATTTTGCGAAAGATCCGAGGGTAGTCGTCTTCTCGCTCAGCTTCTATCTGAACACGGCAGTCCTGCACTTTTTGGCGGGCTTTCTTCAGAATACTGATCACATCAACGCCTGTACAGCCTCCCATCCCCATCAGTAGCATCTCCATTGGACTGGGACCCTTGTTGGAATCTGGAGTGT
This sequence comes from Deltaproteobacteria bacterium, assembly GCA_011522845.1. GTDB lineage: Bacteria > SAR324 > SAR324 > SAR324 > NAC60-12 > JCVI-SCAAA005. Next base: position 9,560 of record WTIF01000352.1, on the reverse strand, counting down.
CGAGTACTACGGAGTGCCCGGTTCCTGATTCTGCGACAAACTTTAATTCTTCCAGCCATTTGACTTCTGCTTTCATAAATTCTGCTTCTGTGATGGGTTACAAAGACAATAAAACGAACATCAACCAGCATAGCACCAAGAGCAGAAACAGAAAACGCCTGTGTTTCCATTGCTTGTGAAACGCTAAACGAGTACAAGGGGTGGACAGTTCATAGGATATTGCTAGAAGTTAAATTCATCGTTAATCCAGGAAATTCATTGGATGCCTGTTGGAAGGCTTGGATCCAGACATCCGACATGTGAAAGCAGGGAGGAGTGAAAAATGTCTCGTATTATCATCATTGGTGGCAGTGGTCACGTAGGTAGTTATCTCGTACCTACTTTGGTTACAATGGGACACGAGGTCGTCAGCGTGAGCCGTGGGATTTCAGCCCCCTATCGTGCCCACTCTGCTTGGGAGCAAGTGGAAAGCGTGATCCTGGATCGTACCGCTGAGGAGGCCAAGGGAGAGTTTGGGACAAAGATCGCAGCCCTGCGCCCAGATATCGTGGTGGACATGATTTCCTTCGATTTGCCCAGCATGCAGCAGCTCGTTGAAGCACTTCACGGGAAGATTGATCACTATCTCTTCTGCAGTACGATTTGGGTCTATGGGAGCTTCACAGCAATTCCATCGACGGAAGCAGATTTGCCGAATCCGATTGAACCCTATGGACGAAACAAGGCAGAAATGGAAGCCTGGCTGGAGGAACAGGCGCGTCGCAGAGGCTTTCCGGCAACGAGCTTCCGACCTGGCCACATCGTCGGGGAAGGCTGGCTGCCGATCAATCCGCTGGGGAACCTGAATCCAGAGGTGTTCTCAAAAATTGCTCGTGGAGAGGAACTGGTGCTGCCCAACTTGGGGCTGGAGATGATGCACCATGTTCATGCAGACGACGTCGCTCGTTGGATTCTTTGCGCCATTCACCATCGACAGGCGACAATTGGAGAAGCGTTCAACACGGTCTCCGAGCAGGCGCTGACACTTAAGGGCTACGCAGAGGCGATGTATCGCTGGTTTGGTCAGCAACCAAGACTCTCGTTCCAGCCTTTCGACGAATGGTTAGGTGGTATGAGCGAGCAGGATGCAGCCGCTTCTCGTGGACACGTGATCCGCAGTTCCTGCCACTCCATCGAAAAGAGCTGTCAGCGTTTGGGATATCATCCGCGCTACTCCAGCCTCGAAGCGATCCAACAAGCTGTCCAGGTGCTGATTACCCAGGGGAAAGTGACGGTTCCAGCATCAAAATGAACTACTGAAAAGACTACTTTTTCACAACTAACTGAGACCTTGATGCCGATGGGAATGGTTCCACTCTTTTTTGATCTTGACCACACCCTCTGGGACTTTGTCAGCAACTCTCGTAAGACGTTGCGTGAGGGCTATGAGGCCTTCGCACTGTACGACTTGGGTATGACCGACTTTTCCGAGTGGATCCGTGTGTTCGAACGCACGAACGACTGGTGCTGGGAAGAGTACCGTCAAGGGCGAATGGACAAAACGACTCTGCGCTCAGCCCGTTTTGAGATGGCCTTGCAGACCATCGGTAGCAAGGCTCCGTCAGAATTGGCAAAGGAGTTGGACATTCACTACATCCAGTATTCTCCGCAGCAGACGGGCCTGATTGATGGTACCCTGCCTCTGCTGGAAGAGTTGCAGCGACGTGGTCACCAGATGTGGATCTTGACGAATGGTTTTGAAGAGGTACAGCGCATCAAACTTCAATGCTGTGGTCTGTCCCCCTTTTTCGAAGCGATGTACACTAGCGAGGAGTTGGGTGTGAAGAAGCCTCATCCCGATGCCTTCCACAAGGCTGCAGCTGCTGCAGGTCTATCCGAATCAGAGGACGTTGTGATGATTGGGGACAGTTGGCAGAGCGATGTTGAAGGTGCCCAGAATGTGGGCTGGCGCGGAGTTCACTACAACCCGGAAGGTGAGCCAAAACCAGCAGCGTGGCGCACCGTCCGCAACCTGCACGAAATCCTCGATCTGCCACTGAATTCAAGAGCTTGAGGCTTTTCCCGATGAAACCGGATGAAGCGGATGTGACGTCCAAGGGCCTTCTGCAAAACCAATATGAAAGGAGTGATGGGAATCTTCAACTGTGATGAATGTGGAGGAAAACTCACCTACTTAGCGAGATCCTGTCCTCACTGTGGCAAGCGCTTCAAATCCAATCTACTGGCAGCAGACTGGAAACTGGGTGGCAAGCCCACTCTCTTTGCAGCTTGTGGCGTAGCCGTTATCTGGTTTGCCGTGATTGCAACTTCGATGATCTGGGTCGTGTCGCTGGCCCATCCTGCGCTGCTGATCCCCGTGATCCTATTCCTCTCGTTGATCTTCCTCGTCTTGATTTATGTCTTCGGTCGGGCGTTTCGGAAGCAGAAAAAGACACCAACAGATTCCTGAAGACTTGATCCAGTTTTTTCTGAGATACAGTCACTATCGCTTCCAAGATGTTTGTGGGCTCTGGAGCAATGACTTTATCAGCTTGAACGCACCAATGATCGAAGCACTTCTTCCAGTTCAGGCAATTCTTCATGATCCTTGAAATGAGCCATTCGCTGGTAGGTATCCGCAGCAGCTTTGTGGAAGCCATCCGGTAGTCCTGCAAAATCAAGAGTCGAAGCGATTTCCTCCATTTCACCAGAAAATCTCCAGGCCTTGGCAGTGACTTTCCGGATATCTTCGACGGCTTTGCTGCCGGTACCACTCACCTCAGCCGACCAATGTCGCTCCAGGTCTTCCCACACTCCCAATTCGTTAGCGGTGGCCACAATGGAGCAGAGCAAAGCGGTCATTCCTTTCGTCTTGGCTGCGTAGCACATCTTCATTGCTGAGGCCCTGCCGATTTCCTCTCCAATGGTTCGGGTGACCAGCGGGCCCCGCTCGAAACAGTGGGCCACCTGTTCAGATTGGAGCCCGGAGAGATAAAGAAAGGTCGAGTTTTCCTGCCAGGCAGGGCCACCGATGATCCCACCATCCACATACTCAACCCCTACAAGAGCCATCTGCTTGCCAATTTCTTGAGAGCGCATTGGAGAGATGGCGTTAGCATCCAAAAAGATGCCCTTGAAGCCTGCCCGCAACACCTGCTGGCTCAGTTCACCTGCATATTTGGGCGGACAGACACTGATGATCATGGAGCAAGTTTCACAGAGATCTGAAAGACTCCGCAACTCACGCAGGTCGAACTGTTCTGCTCTGGCACGTGTAGCCTCGCTGCGACCCTGCGATACCCAGAAAACGGAATGTCCAGAATTTTTTGCAGAAGCAGCAACAGATATCCCCATTTCACCAGGATGCAGGATGCCAATATTCTGTGTTGTCATTGCATTTTCTCCAGAGATATGAACGAAATTTTGGATAGCATCATGTAGACGATATTTTTGCAAATACAGCAGAAAGAGTAGAAATGGAACTCAAATCCACGCCAGCCATCTCATAAATGAGACCGTCCTCCTCAAACGACCAGATCAAGGTATTTCTAAAGGGTTATTTTATACTCGGTACAAAATGCTACCCTACTCACCAAATCTGGCGATCATGGTTAGCAAATATTGCGGTTAATCGAGTTGTCTGGTTACTAGAACAGGAGTATCGAAGTGAATTCTAGTTGGAGGGGTGGGCAATCGTCAGCTGAGGAAAGACTGATTTGAGGAGGAGTTGATTCAACAAGAATCTGCTAGTTGCTCGGCAGACCAATCTCCTGGTCCAATTCTTCAAATGCGTTTTTGCTTTTGGAGGCTGCTGAATCAAATTCAGTAGGGGTATTCAAGTCCAGTTCAGGCTGATTTAAGCGAGCTTCCAGTTCTCCAAATGCTGATTCAGCTCGGTTTTTGGAGAGCTTAGTTGTGATGTTTTGAAGCCGCTCTTTTTGGTAGGCAACGACGTTCTCTCGACTTAAACAAGCCTTCACGAAAGCTGCTCTGATGTCTTCGTCATCCTCATAGGTGATCTTAAGAAATTGCCTCTGCCCAGTCACAAAGTTTTTCAATTCAGGATCATTTCGGAACTGCTCTACGAGCTGACGCTCCTTCTCATCTCTTGGCTTGCGCCGTTGAACTTCATCTCTGATTGCTGACTGAACATATTGTTCTTGTTGTGCAACTAAATTTTTGGTGGCTTCTGTTTTCGCTTTTTCCAAAGAGGCCAGGCTTCCTGGAGCATAGCCGAACGCACAATCCCACTCCGCATCATCATTACGTAAGTACCAATTCGGAGCACCGTCAATGTCCAAGGTGTTCTCAGTTCGTAGATAAATATCGAAAATATAGCCTGCCAGAGTGTTTCCCAAAGAGAGGGCTAATCCCAGCAACTGCGCGGAGGCGGTATGGATCGTCAAAATCAGGAAGATCCCGATTAGGAAAACGTGTTTGCCCAGCAATTTCAACATTCCACCCTCACGCGGCTAAATCCTCAATAAGCACATAAATGTAGCCTGCCTCTCGATCACGCCAAAATTCTATAATCCGAAATTGAACAGGGATTTCTTTGCCAGAAATGGTAACGGTCGTGTTGATTGTTGAGGAATTTGTCAGACTTTCGCGGCCTCCCCTGATGACACTGGTCGTTTTGTTTTGGACGTCACCACTCACTTCGGCAGTGTTGCCAGCTTTTGCAGCAACCATCAGGCTGACGGCAGTATTCAAGGCCTTCTCCCGAGCCTGCTTGACCGTTTGCAGAGCATAGCTTGCCTGTCCCAAGTAGTGCCCAACAGGAACTTTGTTGATCCAGTCTGGTTTTTGGTTCTGGCTAACGGGCTGGGGAGAGCGAGAAGATTGCTGAGAGCAAGAAATGGTCAGGAGAGAGGTCAGAAATAGCAGTAAGAAGGTGGGGAGTAGCCGTTTGGATAAAATCATCTTTTCTCCGGTGAGAACCGTTCCTCCTTGCGAAGTTCTGGCGAAATACGTGGGACGCACGGGTGTGAATCCCACTCTTTCAAAGAACCTTATTGCGGCATGGCACCGAATTCAGAGTTGATCATCTTATCCATTTCGGCTTCTAGCTCATTTTGGGCTTTTTCACCAAGAAACCGTTGCCACTGGGCCTGCTGATTTTTGTAACTCGTTTGGAGGGCTTGCTTGGCTGCGACAGCTGCTTGCTGAGGATCCATTACAACCAAGGCATAGGTTGTCCCGTCAGGACCCTTACGGTAATTGATTGCTTTAGCACCAAAGAGGATCTCTGCGGTGATTTGTCGCTGCGTGACTGAAGCAACTGCGTCAACAGTCTCTTGGTCTCCCACTCCGGTTGTCTCGGCATGGTTTTTCACCATCGCACCAACCTTGGCCTTCATCTCAGTGGCCAGTTGTACTCGTCCATCCATCGTCGCCTGGTTTCTGGCGAAACTAGTACCCGCTTTGGTATCTCGGAAAGACCCCACTGCAGCAACTGGATATCCCTCGACCGGGGTGCCACAAATCCAATCGGGAGCACGCACTTCAGTGTCGTCAAAGTAGCAGAGATTCGGATCTTGCTCTAATTTGACAGGTTCAATTTTGGTTGTTTCTGATGAACTTGAACAAGCAACTACTCCCGTGAGAATGAGTGCTGCACCTAATTGGGAAATTACTTTTTTGTTCATAATGACTCCTTATATTTGGAAAGAAGTTTTTGGGAAGCGTAATTTTTTCTCATTACCAGAAAGATTTTGGATTTAAGCATCATTGAGGTTGGTGAAAGCAGATCTGATGACTCTTCGCATTGTCAATGAGAATAGAAAAGAATCCTGTCAAGGTTGAGTAGACAATCAATGTATATTCTTTCACTCTCCTCCAATTTGATCAGCTTACACATATGTAGTTTATAGCAGAACTGATTAAAGTTTGGGAGTCAGAGTTCCATACTCTAGAAAGAAAAAGATTTGCGCTCCATGAATTTCTTGATTTTCTTACTGCCATTCCAAACTTCGCGAGCTGTCTGCAGATTGATCAGCTTCAGATCTACTTGATAGTAGGTCACGCGTTGGCCATCTAGCTGATCAACTATGGAATTGATCGTTCCGGAAAGTGCGAAATTCGCCCCATCTTCTTCACCCATTTCCATCCGAGTATCAGCAGAAGCGTTCATATCCTGGTCGGCTAATTCTGCACGAGTATCTTGACGTTCTTCAAGTGTCGCAATAAATCCAGCTTTACCGCTGCGAATCACAGCCCGCTTAATATCGTTAACAAAGGTGTCAACAGCTATATGCTCGTGGGATTTATTCCGAACGCGCTGCACGGTTACCAGTGGTTCTTTGCCAGGAAAACGCTGATTAAATTGACTGATCCAGGGATAACTCAGCATATCGTTGATCATTTCCTCAGCTACTAAACGAGAATCCTCGTCATTCCACTTATCTGTAAGCGCGATTTCCTTTCCAGAATCTACCCTGGCAACCTCCACGCTTTTACCGCAGCCGTTAACGAAAACAACTGTACCCAGAACCAGTACTGTTGCTAATATGCTTTTGCTTGTTTGCTGAAAATTCATAGTCAATTAGCTCCCTTTGTATGATTTCTGCCTAAAATAGTACGTCAACCAATTCCTTCCCCAACTGCTGTGACAGCTTGGCAATTGAGCGTGACTCAGCTTCCTTTACATCAACAGAAGCTCCCTTGGCTTTTGCCTGGATAGTTTTCACAATGCGTCCCTGCTCATCTTTCAGAAACACATTACCCTCGGTAATCACAAACGTCGTTTCGCCTTGAACCACATTATTCAAACTTAAATCATACTCAACCCGAATATCAGCTTGCTCCGCTTCAGAAATATTGATTCCTTTGTTGTTTAGCTCAGCGGTCAGAGCAGCTGCCAGAGAGTTTCTGTCAGCACCTTGTGCAGCGATATGCACTTTCAGCATGCCAATAAGAGCATAGGCCTTTCTCATGAAATCGCGGTATTCAGGGGTCAGCACATCCACGTGCTGTCGTGTTGGGCTGAGAGTATTCGCTCGCGCTTGAATACCGGAGCGCTCCTCAGCCAATACTAGCCCTGACGCAACAAGACGCAACAATTCCATTCCCTGTTTTTCATTATTCTCAAACTCAGTTACTACTTCAGCAAAGCGCTGGTCAATCACCTCAATACGCGAATGCAGAGATTGTAGTTCCTTGTTCACGTCGAGGCGTACAAGAATGCTAACCTGCTTGTTTGATTCGTCAAAATAAGAATCCACATTCATCACATGAGATAATTCAAAAGACGTAACTTTACCTTTCACAGACTGACGCAATCGCTCGGTCAGTTCTGATTTGTTGTTTTGTAGCGTTTCAGTAATTTCCTGCTCTAGTTCTCCGCTGATATTGACTTCAATCTGCTTGATGAGTTCTAAACGAGCCATATCCTTGGCTCGTGCAGCAGCACCGGCCTGATCACCAGCATAAACCTCAGCTGAACCGGTCCCATATAGAAACCCCGTTTCAATTGGTGGCTGAATCAACCACACTGGTGCTGGCAAGGTAGGATTTTTTGTTGGTTTAGATGTAACTGCTGGGCTGCCACCACACCCTACTAGCAACGATATCGCTGCCAGGATGATCACCATATTTGTCTTTACGCTACTCACCACTGATTCCCTGAATATCTGTTGATACGTCTAAAGATGGCATAAATATCGGCTACATCACCGCTTTGTCAACCATGCCGTTTGAGTACTTGCAGGCTGTTGCATCATTGCAGTATTTTGCGTTGGAATAATGTGTTCCCGAAAGATTTTGATATCACCCTCACCAACCTCTACAGATTGAGTTACTTCATGATAAGTTCCACCATTCGCTGAAGGTGTCCGGAGAGTAATTTGGTGAGTACCGGGTTCCACAGACAAGCGCTTCAAATGAATGGTGTGTGGCAAGGTCAGCCAAGCACGTGTATCCGCTTGGCTGCTCAACGCAGCTACAGACTTACAAGCTAGTTTCGCGAGGTCATCATCCATTTGGCCACAAAACAGATTCTTGGTCATGGTACGCCCAAGCGCAGCTTGTAAATCTTTGTCTGCGTTCAGTAATTGACCCTGGAAAGCTAGGTTTGCCAGTGATTCTGCTTGAACCATCTCACCATGAGGTTTCCCATCAACCATTACCTGTGTCATACCAAAGGTCTTTGGTTCCAGTTTGTAGTATGGCACAGTCACCCGGGCACCTCCCATGGCCAACGCATCTGGCAAACCAATTTGCTCTGCTAACCCCCATAGCGGCCCAAGTCTGAAGCTTTTTGAAGCCATTCCTTCCAGGGCGCCAATTACACCACGCAATTGAAAATTAATTACTGATTGAAGCAAACCACGGTCTGCGTACATCAGATGAAACCAAACTAGCTGGGCGTCTTGCTCTTCTGGAGTACCTGTCAGTATAGGCTGGATAACCAGCTCTCTGGTATTGGTATCCAAAGTCAAATGCATATTGAGTTCGCCACGCGGAGGTATCCAGCCAGTATGCCCAATAATTACAATATGAGCTTTTTCACTGCTATCTAGCTCTTTCTGCAGAGTATTTGACAATTTCTGCTTAGCTAGACCAGGCCACTCATCTTCATAGCCACCATCCTGCTTCATCATGCGAATAGTATCGAACCAAGCCTGCTGCACGATACCCTGGCCCAAACTGTATTGCTCTGCATACCCCTGTTCATAAAGTTCTGCTGCTTTCTGATAGGCAATTCTGGCACTGTCCAACTCGCCGTTGATTTCATAGATTAAACCGTTCATGTAGCGTACGTAGGCATCTTCACGGTATATCAGCTTGTCCTTGTCAATTACTTGTCCTGCCAAAACATCAAAGATCTTCATCAGTTGGGAGAACAGCTTACCTTCATCATCCTTAGCATCTTGATATGTGCCCTTTTGGTAAGCGATATCGCTTAGCAGGATATCTACTTTTCTAGCTTCGACACGAGCACTTTCCAGGTGATCAACTTTCTTAGCAGGGTTTGCCAATGCCATCATTGTGTAGTTCAGAGCCTTGATGTAATGAATGAATGCACGCTCAAACTCCTGGCCAGCATAATCACTTTGGCTTGGGCTAATCAGCGCTGCTTTCAGCACATCGCCTGCACGCTTAGTAGTGAGGTCTTCAGCAATACTTGCGGCTTGGTCCAGTTTGGCATTACTGCTGTCATAGCTCTGACTCAAGTGTTGAACCATGCCAGACTCCATATAGTGGAGCAGCCGATCCTTACCGTCGGTTGACAATTCATCGGTTGCCTCAGATGCTGCTGTATAATCACCACTCTCGATGAATACTCTGATATTTCCTGTCTGGTCATGATAGGTTGAACAACCAGACAGCACAATTGCTCCTGAAATCAACACCAGCCAAAATTTATTATAAATTGCGCTCATCGTTAGCATCACCCTACTTATATTATTGAATTCAATTTGTGAAGGTTAGCAGATTTACCAAACTTCGTTTTACTTTAGCGAATCTTTCTCAAAAAAAATGAATTTATTTTAACTGATGGAGAAGCTCTTTTGAAGAGGCATCCAACTTTTCAACCAGGTGATGAAGCTCACCAAACCAGCTTGTCAATTACGTTTGCC
>WTIF01000433.1 GCA_011522845.1 Deltaproteobacteria bacterium | reverse complement strand
GGATGGCAAAGAGGTTCAAACTTTCAGAAAGCTGAACAGTGACGACCCTCAATCATTTAACCTTAAACTATTGTATCGACAACCCAATCATGAACCATTATCGGTCTTATCAGTCCATCCTACTATTGCGTACAAATAGAAAAACCACTGCCACTAAACTGTTTTTAGGGCAGCCGCAAACAGGGAATTTCAGATCTATTTGATGCCTTCTGGCCTTGCTCTTGTTTATAGCTACCTTAAATGCTTCATCAGCTCTTTTTTGTCTGCTGAGACTGGCTCAAGAGGTTCCTAGGCTTTAATCTACTTTATTTCTGACCAGACTGATTTTTTTGATGTGCCTCAACTGAAAAAGGCCTTCATGATTGTCCAGCATAAACCATCTCTTTAGATCGTAGATAGTTTGCTAATGTTGAACAAATCAAAGAAATACTTAGCCCGGCAAAGTAAGCTGAAAAAACAAAACCAAACGCTTGAGAAATTGCAGCTTCATTAAAAACACCCATAAAAGTGTGAATTGCTCCGATGGCTGCACCCAATTCACCTACATCTTTCGCCAAATGTGAGGCTTTTTCTAAGGAGCCAACTACACCGAGTCGCCTAAAAGCCGAACCCAAAAAAGTGATGACAGAAATCAATAAGATTGAAGGTGGATCAAAAAACAAAGGTAGCAGACTGACAGTACTTAACTTTTCTCCAGAAGCACATTCCTGCTTTGAGAAATCATAGTTTTCACATACCCCAGTCAGCATCTCAAATCGCAATTCACCATTCCGAAAATCAAAAAATATAGCCATAAAGAGAAAGAAGAGAATTCCTATCATTCTAAAACTAATATGCATGTTTCCCCTTCTGAATTAGGTTAATTGATCCTAAGTGCCCCCCCTTCTGATTTGTAAAATCAGCTTAAAAACTCTGCAGCAAAATCGGCAGACAACCCTCAGCTCACAAATCGGCTAATTGACGAAATTTCTCTGCTTGCTGCTGCTTGTGTAGAATCTCATCTGGATACACCGAGCCATCTGGCTCAGTCTGTGTTTTCCCCTCTCTACTGCGCTACTTCTTCGAGACTTTGAATCCACTCCCAAAGTTGTAGTCCACCGACTTCAATGATTGCTACCAAAGCTAGCACAATGCCGATGACGACCGCACTGGTGATCAAAGATTGATGGTTGCCACCTTCGCTAGTTTCCTCTTCGGTCTCATCCGGCCTATGTGGTTCCATGCGTTGCCTCATCTCTGTGGTTTGAAATCATAGATTCAGATGCGTTTTAGAATCGCTAATTATGAAAATTTGATCAAATCATCCGAATTTACCGGGAATACCTGCTTTGGATAAAAACAAGTCTCGAACAAATCTCACCTTGATAACCAATGGTAAGTGATCTTGCTTGATCGATTCGACGTAAATTAATTTTTTGAGAAAGCTCGGTAATCATGCCACTTGCACATCTTGGCAGTTCTCGGGAAATTTGTTAGCTTTCCGTCTTTTTCCAACCTCGCAGCAAACGTTTAGAATGTCATCGCCCGAACCTGTCCGCTCCACTCATTTCATCCGCAATATCATCCAGGAAGACCTCCAATCCGGCAAGCATCCAGAGATCGTCACTCGATTTCCTCCTGAACCCAACGGCTATCTCCACATCGGGCACGCCAAGTCGATTTTTCTGAATTTCGGCCTGGTTCAGGAATTCCCCGGGCACTGCTTCATGCGTTTTGATGACACGAACCCTATCAAAGAGGATGAGGAGTATGTCCAAGCCATTCTTGATGACGTACGCTGGCTGGGCTTTGACTGGCAAGATCGGCTGACCCATGCCTCCGACTACTTCCAAAAATTGTATGACTTCGCTGAGGATTTAATCCAGCAGGGGAAGGCCTATGTGGACAGCCAATCGCAGGAGAGCATTCGGGAACAGCGCGGAACTCTAACGGAACCAGGAACAGCGAGCCCTTTTCGCAATCGCTCTATTGCAGAGAATTTGGAATTATTTCGTCGTATGAAATCAGGGGAATTTGAAGACGGAACTCATGTGCTTCGTGCCAAGATCGATATGGCTTCCCCAAACATCAACCTGCGAGATCCAGTGATTTATCGCATCCGCAAGGTGACTCACCAGCGAACAGGAAACGAGTGGTGCCTCTACCCGATGTACGATTACACGCATTGCCTCTCTGATGCGCTGGAAGGCATCACCCATTCTCTCTGCACCCTGGAATTTGAGGATCATCGGCCTCTCTATGACTGGGTATTGGACCAGCTGGACGTACCTTGCCACCCTCGTCAGATCGAGTTCAGTCGTCTAAACCTACAATACACAGTGCTCAGTAAACGGCGCTTGATTCAGCTCGTTGAGGAAGGTCACGTCTCTGGTTGGGATGACCCACGTATGCCGACCATTTCAGGCTTGCGACGCCGTGGATATACCCCCGAAAGTCTTCAACTGTTCGCCGAACGTATCGGCATCTCCAAGGCTGACAACAATATCTACATGAGCGTCTTGGAAGACTGTATCCGGGAAGACTTGGACCCCAAGGCCCCACGAGCGATGGCGGTCTTGCGTCCGCTGAAGGTGGTTCTACTCAATTGGCCCGAAGATCAAGTGGAAGAGTTGGATGCCCCGGTTCATCAGCAATTTCCGGAGCGCGGACGACGCCCCATTCCTTTGAGTCGTGAAATTTTTATCGATGAGGATGATTTCGAAGAAGATCCACCGGAGGGCTTTCATCGGTTGGTTCCAGGTGGAGAAGTGCGTCTGCGCAACGCCTACGTCATCCGCTGTGAAGAAGTCATCAAGGATGCTTCAGGAAAGGTCATCGAGCTTCGTTGCATCTACGATCCTAACACCGCCCGTGGAAAAAAACCTGCGGGGCGCAAGGTCAAGGGGATCATTCACTGGGTCTCTGCCGCCCATGCCGTCCAAGCCGAAGTACGACTTTATGATCGCCTCTTCTCTCAACCCACACCGGGAAGTGATCAACCCGATAAGAACTTCCTGCTCGATCTCAATCCCAACTCGATGGAGGTCCTCTCACAAGCCTGGCTGGAACCCAACTTGACTACTGCTGAAGTCGGAACGGCCTATCAATTCGAACGGCTTGGCTACTTCTGTCTGGATTCTCGAGACTCCAAAGTGGATTCCTTGGTCTTCAATCGCATCGTCACTTTGCGCGATTCTTGGGGAGGTAAGTGAGTTGAGCCCTGGTTTTCTAGTAACACTCCCTTGAAAATCCGCACTCTTGTTGATGAAGACCTACCTCAGATTCAGCAGATCTACGCCCACCATGTACTGCATGGAACCGGATCCTGGGAATGGGAACCCCCAAGCCTTGCGGAAATGACCGCTCGGGCCCAGTCTGTTCAAGAAAAGGGTCTACCCTTCCTTGTCGCAGAAGTTGCCGAACAAATTGCGGGCTATGCCTACGCGAGTCCCTATCGCCATCGGGCAGGTTATCGCTTCACCCTGGAAGACTCCGTTTATCTCCATCCTGAATTCAGCAAGCAGGGGATCGGGCTTCAGCTCTTGCAGGAACTACTGGCGCAGTGTGGGGCTTTAGGCTATCGAGAGATGATCGCTGTGATCGGAGATTCGGCCAATCTCGCTTCCATTCGTTTGCACGAGCGTGCTGGTTTCGTGGAGGTGGGTGTGTTTCGGAACATCGGATTCAAATTCGGACGATATCTTGATTCCGTTTATATGCAGGCTCAACTGAATGCTCCTGAGAACCCTCCCTTGATCTGATCCGTTATAATCTGATTTCTTCATCCTCATATGACTTTCATTTTCCTGCACATTTCCATCTCACCAATCCTTCACTCACCACTGGCGTAGTTCCTCAAATCCCGGGTAGGCGAAGGTTTTTCAAGCCTCATTAAATCTAGAGTTATTTGCAAATGGGTGAAGCGTTTCAAGACATCTTCAGAATTAGGA